>JAPSIC010000043.1 GCA_031179165.1 Brevibacterium sp. | reverse complement strand
ATGCGGGCGTTCACCGATCGCCTGGTCTGGACCTGCCACCGCCGCGGGGCTCACGCGATCGGCACGATGAGCAACCTCATGACCGACCATCCCGATGAGGACTTCGTCGCGGCCGAATTCGCGCGGACGCGTGAGGACAAGGCCCGCGAGGCCTGGCAGGGCTTCGACGGCACCTGGGTGGCCGACCCGGGACTGGTGCCGGCGGCGCGCTCGGTCTACGACGCGGCTCTCGGCGACCGGCCGCACCAGCTCGACAACCTCCGCCCCGATGTCACCGTCTGCGCCGAGCACCTGCTCGACCTCACCGGCCTGGAGCCGATCGTCACGGAGGAGGGCGTGCGCGTGAACATCCGCGTCGCCATCGGCTACATCGACGAGTGGCTGGGCGGACGGGGCAATGTCGCGCTCGAGAATCTGCTCGAGGACGTCTCGACCGCGGAGATCTGCCGCGCGCAGATCTGGCAGTGGGTCCGCCACGAGGTGACCCTCGACAACGGCCGGCAGGTGACACGCGAGCTCGTCGAGGCGTACCTGGCCGAGGAGCTGGCTCGGTTGGAGCGGAAACCCGCCGATCACCTCGCCGAGGCGGTGGCGATCTTCCGCAGCTGTGCGCTCGGTGAGGAGTTCCCCGAGTTCCTCACGATGCCGGCCTACAGCGAGCACCTCCTCGACGGCAGTGCTGTCGCGAAGGAATCCGCCGCGGCCTGACGCGGGCTGCCCGGGTCGGGCACGGGTTGCCACCGACCCGGCTCAGACCGTCGGGCGTGGTCCGGCTCCCACGAACCCGGCGCGGCCCGGCTCCCACGAACCCGGCGCGGGTCGACAATGCTTTCACGGGGTTTGCATTGTCGGCCCGCGTCGACGCATTCTCACCCTTTTCACCCCCAAACCCCTTAAAATCGAACTCAGACCCCGACGCATCCGGTTCTCGCCGGTCCCGCCGGTCACACGGCCGGTGCCCGGCTTCCAGGGTGAGGAGATACGCCATGTCACACATGAAGATCAATGCACCGATGCCTCCCGGTTTCGAAGCGGTGCTGACCGCTGGGGCGCTCGACTTCCTGGCGGCCCTGCACGATCGGTTCCGAATCCCGCGAGCAGACCTGCTCGAAGCCCGGCGGATCCGGGCGGCGAAGATCAGCCACGGGACCTTCCCGACGTTCAAACCGGAGACGGAGGAGATCCGCAACGATCCCTCCTGGACGGTTGCGGGCTTCGCCGGCGCCCCGGGTCTGGAGGATCGGCGCGTCGAGCTCACCGGACCGGTCACCGAACGCGAGACGGTCGCGGCGCTCAACTCGAAGGCCAAGGTGTGGCTAGCCGATCTCGAGGACGCGACGAGCCCGACCTGGATCAACATCATCACCGGCCAGCTCAACCTGATGAAGGCCGTGCGCGGACGGCTGCCCGGAGTGCACAACCGGACGCCGCCGGCGATCGGGCTGCGGCCTCGCGGGTGGCACCTGCCGGAGAAGCACCTGCGCTACGTCGACGACAACGACGCCGACTTCTCCGCCTCGGGCACCCTGGTCGACTTCGGCCTCTACTTCTTCCACAACGCCCGTGAGCTCATCGAGGACGGCTCGGGCCCCTACTTCTACCTGCCGAAGCTCGAATCGGCGCGGGAGGCCCGTCTGTGGAACGAGGTCTTCGTCTTCGCGCAGGAGCACCTCGGCATTCCCACCGGCACCATCCGGGCGACTGTGCACATCGAGACGATCACCGCGGCGTTCCAGATGGAGGAGATCCTCTACGAGCTGCGCGAGCACTGTGCCGGCCTCAATGCCGCGCGCTGGGACTACTTCTTCTCGATCGTGAAGAACTTCAAGAAGTACCCCGAGTTCGTGCTGCCCGACCGCGACAAGCTGACGATGACGATTCCGATGATGCGGGCCTTCACCGACCTGCTCGTCGCCACCTGCCACCGGCGGGGGGCGCATGCGATCGGAACCATGAGCAACCTCATGATCAAGCACCCGGACGAGGAATTCGTCGCCGCCGAGTTCGCGAAGATGCGCGAGGACAAGGAGCGGGAGGCGGCCGAGGGCTTCGACGGAACCTGGGTCGCCGAGCCCGACCTCGTGCCCGCCGCCCTCGAGGTCTTCGACGAGGCGCTCGGGGACAAGCCGAACCAGCTCGATGTGCTGCGCGAGGACGTCGACGTCACCGCCGCCGATCTCCTCGACGTCCACGGTCTCGAGCCCGAAGTCACCGAGGAGGGCGTGCGGCTGAACATCCGGGTGGCCATCGGCTACATGAACGCTTGGCTGGGCGGCAACGGTCATGTGGCGCTGGAGAACCTCATCGAGGACGCATCGACGGCGGAGATCTGCCGGTCCCAGATCTGGCAGTGGACGCGCCACGGCGTCACCCTCGACAACGGCAAGCAGCTGACCCGCCGACTGGTCGAGCGCTACATGGGGGAGGAGCTCGCCCTGATCGAACGCCACCCCGCCGACCATTACACCGAGGCGGTGGAGATCTTCCGCCAATGCGCCCTCGACGATGCATTCCCGGAATTCATCACCATGCCGGCCTACACCGAGCACCTCGTCGATCGCGTCTCGAAGGGCTCGATCTTCGCGGCCTGAGCCTAAGCAGGGCACAGGGAAAGGGCAGCGGAGAGAATCCGCTGCCCTTTCCCTGTGCCCTCATGCTCCGGTCGGGACCATTGAACCCCACCCGGCTGTCGGTCGATGGGCGCGAACGGTCAGTGCCCGGCCCGAGCCCGTCGAGTCAGCAGCAAGAGAGAAGCTCCGACGATGAGGAGTCCGACCGCAACTCCGATCATCCAGAGATTCCCGGCCCCCGTAGAAGGAAGGTCACCGCCTGCATCGGTGTCGGCAGCCACCTCAGCTCCTGCACCAGCATCGGCTTGTGTATCTGCGGTGGTGTTCACGTCGGCGGTGGCATTGACGTCGGCAGTTGCATCCGCCGTCACTTCCGCTCCGGCGGTGGCGCCGGCATCGGCGGTGGCGTTGACCTCGTCGGTCGCGTCGGCGGTGACTCCCGCTCCGGCAGTCGCGCCGGCATCGGCGGTCGTGTCGGCTTCGGCGGTGGTGTTGACCTCGTCGGTTGCGTCGGCGGTGACTTCCGCTCCGGCAGTCGCGTCGGCATCGGCGGTCGTGTCGACTTCGGCGGTGGTGTTGACGTCGGCGGTGACTTCCGCTCCGACGTCGGGAGTCGCGCCGGCATCGGGAGTGCCGTCGACGTCGGCAGTCGTGTCGGCTTCGGGAGTGGCCTCGACGTCGGCAGTCATATCGGCTTCGGCGGTGGTGTTGACGTCGTCGGTCGCGTCGGCGGTGACTTCCGCTCCGACGTCGGGAGTGGCACCGGCATCAGGAGTACCGTCGACATCAGCGGTGGTCTCAGCATCGTCGGTTGCGTCAGCCGTCACGTCGGTGTCTGCAGTCGTACCGACGTCGGCAGTCGTGTCGAGCTCGGCGGTCGGGTCGGCCTCGGCAGTGGGATCGGCGTCGGCGGTCGCATTGACATCGGTGTCCGCATCTTCGCCATCGTCATCGCATCGCGGATCGGTGATGATATTGCTGTCGAGAGTCACGGCTCCATTGCGAGCGAGCGCTCGACCGTCGATGGTGGTTCCCGTCACGAGCGACACGGAGGTCAGCGCCATGATCGTGCCGACGAATGAGGTATTGGTGCCCAGCGTCGCCGAGCTTCCCACCTGCCAGAACACGTTGCACGCCTGGGCGCCGCCGATCAGCGAGACCGAGCTGGCGCTCGCTGTGGTCAGGGTGGATCCGATCTGGAAGATCCAGACGGCCGATGGATCGTTCTGAGCGTCAAGGGTGAGCTCTCCGGTCAGCTCCGCGGCAGTTTCGGCCGTGTAGACCCCTGGAACCAGCGTTTGTCCCCCGAGATCTGCGGTGATGTCGAAGTCACTGGGCTGTCCTGCCGCGTTATTGTAGGCCGTGGTGAGGTCAATCTGTGCCTGCTGTGCCACTGCGTCGTTCGCGTGGATCGTCCCTCCCTGCACGATCCCGGGAGGGAACCCCGTGATCGCCGTGCCAGGGGAGACGCCGAGGTCGCCGTTGAGAATCGTCGGTCCGGTGTTCGTAACAGTCGATCCGCCCAGAACCGCGTAGGGCTCGGCTGTGCCGAGGTCGACCGCGGTAGCTGCCACTGCGCTCGGCGCCCACGCATTGATGCTCGCCAGCACGAGGCTGATCACACCAACCGCGGCAGCCATCGCACGGTAACGTCGCGGCCTCGCCCTGACTCCAGGCTCGTTCCTGTTGTCTCTTAAAGCCAATGTCCCTTGTATTCGACCGAACTCTGTCATTGCTCACCTTTTTTCGTTTGGGTGGCACACAGGAATGGACGTGGGCCTTTTCAAGCATATATGTCATTGACGGTTAGTGCGACAAAATTCGCCAGTTCGACAAACCGCCTTGGAGCATTCTGGTGACGAAGGAGACCGGAGATCAGAAGAATGAGAAGGGAAGTTGGAAGTAGGGAATTCTCCTTCGAGTGTGGAACTCATCGGCCAATTCGAGGGCTCACCTGGGCTGATCCCATCTCGGTGAAATGGGTGAACACTCGCTTCGCTGAAACCCGGATTCGGCAGAGAATTCCTGGGATTCGGGGGCGAGTTCGGGGGGGGTGACCGTATCGATTCGCGAGATTTGCGTCCTGCGGCCTCCAGGCATCGGACCGCGAGTTCATGTCACCGTCGCGAGCAATATGTGTGCAAACAGTTCGTAGGGGGCCTATGTCTCGCGAGAGTGCCAGACAGCCGTTTCGTTCGGTTAATATTGTGAAATCGCAGATTCGACTTCACCAACAGAACCAGGATTCAGCTGGCTGGAGGCCTCGCCGGAATCTGCCTGCGGCCGGGAAAATTGAAGTCATTTGTCTTTCCCAGCGTGTGGCCGAATCATGACTCATTCATGTCCCGCGAACACTGATGAGAATTCGCCTCCGGCGTTCTCGACCATGTGTGCGCATGATCGAGAACACCGTCGTCACTTCATCCGCTTTGCGTGGTTCAGCGCTCGGAGAGGGAGGGCTCGGCATCTTCCCTGAGGAACTCCGGCGGCCACGGCTGACCGTCGGCGCGGGCATTGAGTTCGTAGGAGATCGCCCCGTCGATGCTCTCGCGGATGATGTCCGCGTGCCCGGCATGCCGCGCGACCTCGGTGCTGATGTGGTTGAGCACCCAGCGCACGTTCATCGCGAAATCCTTGGGCATCCACGGTGTGTCGATCATCGCCACCGGTTGATCGAGGCTCACTTCGCCGCTGTCGACGAGGCGGCGTGCCGCCGGGATCTCCTCGGTCGCCCTGTCGAATGCGGCAAGCAGTTCGCCCATGGTGAGATCGGGAACCACCGATCCGTCGCACCTTTCCTCGATGCCGATCACCCGGCCGAACGACACGAATTCGTCCGTGGAGAAGACTCGGTCTGGCTCCTTGACCTGCTGCAGCCAGCCGTAGATGACCTGGGCATTGTGGGCGATGAGGCCGCCGATGCTCAGAGCACTGGCCGTCGGGATGGTGCGCGCCTGCTCGTCGGTGATGTCGAGAGCGGCGAGGCGCAGCTGCGCGGCCTGCTGCTCGATGAAGCTGAAGAGGGCGTCGGATTCGGTGGTCACGCTCGGTGCGAAGAACGGCATCGTCACTCCTGTGTGTCGGGGATGAACGCTCCGGTTGTGGAGCTGACTCCATCTTCGGCAACGATGCGGACATATACTGTCCGCATTGGAAGGTCTTCTGGAAAAGATCGCAATCGGGACGGTCGTCGGTCGGCCGACGACTGCAGGGAAGGGAGCGACGGATGACGTCGGATTCCAGGCTCCTGTCCCTGCTCGGCCTGTTCGCGTCGGGGCGGACCTTCACCGCGGCCGAGCTGTCCGAGCAGTTCGGAGTCACCGCCCGCACCATCCGTCGCGACATCGCCGGCCTGCGGGAACTGGGCTACATCATCTCCTCCGTCCCGGGCGCCGCCGGTGGGTATCGCGCCGAGTCACGCACCCTCCTGCCCCCGCTGCAGTTCGAAGCCGGCGAGGCCCTGTCGACCGCGCTCGGACTCGCACTTCTGCGCGGGGCCGGGCTGAGCACCGCGGATGCGTCCTCCGCCACCGCGAAGATCCGGGGGATGCTCCCGGCGGCGATGCGTGAGACCGTCGGAGCAATCGGCACCACCGTGTCCGTGCTGCCCGGCCACGAGCCTGAGGTCGATCACGCGGCGGTGGTCACCGCCGCCTCGGCGATCGCGTCCCGGGTGCTGCTGACCTTCACCTACACGAAGATGCGCGCACGGGCTCGCTCGAGATCCGATGAGACGAGTACGCGCGAGCACTCGGGCGCAGACCACGGGGAGAGAGCCCTGCGGGAGCGGCGGGTGGAGCCGGTGCGGCTGGTCGTTCTCGGCGCGCACTGGTACCTCTACGCCTGGGACCTCGGCCGCGGGGACTGGCGGGTGTTCCGGCTCGATCGAATGCACGAGGTCCACGCGACGACCTTCGGCTTTCCGCCCCGGGATCATCCCGACGCCGAGGCGGCCGTGCGCGCCGCTGTCACCTCCGCTGCCTACCCGCACCGGGTGGTGCTGCGCGTGGCCGCAGCTCCTGCCGAGGCGCAACGGTGGTTCCCGTCGCGGGCCGTGACGATCACCGAGGCGGACGGGGGCTGTCTCATCGAATTCGGCGTCGAGAGCTTCGACTGGGCCGCAGCGAGCGCGGCTCAGATCCCCATCGACTTCCGAGTCGTCGATCCTCCCGAGATGGTCGACGCGGTGGCCAGACTGCGCGATCGGATGGCTGGGGTCGTGGAGCACCACTAGTGAATGACCGATCGCCGGACGAGTCAACGGATTTCGCAGGCGGACAATACAATGAGTGGCATGACGATTCTCATTGGCTACCTTCCCGCCCCTGAAGGCGAGGCGGCATTGCGCGCAGGATTCGCAGAGGCCGAACTCAGGTCGACCCCAGCGGTCGTCGTCAACGCCCAACGGCGTGGAGCCAGTGGGACCCCGACCGAGATCGGTCAGGACGACATCGACCGCATCGTCACCCTGGGCAGGGAATCGGGCGTCGAGGTCAAGGTGCTGCAGCCCGACCACGAGGACGACCTGCCCGGCGCGCTCAACGACCTGGCAACGGAGTACGAAGCCCAGCTCATCGTCATCGGGCTGCGCAAGCGCTCGGCGATCGGCAAATTCATCCTCGGCTCCCAGGCGCAGAGGATCCTCCTCGAAGCCGAGGTGCCGGTGCTCACCGCCAAGGCCTGAGGCGTCGGAATCGCCCGAATCGTCCGAAGCGCTGAAGCTCAGGCGTGCCCGGGGTCGAGTCCCCAGCCCCAGGCGAGGAGCTCGGCCAGCGACACCCCCTGCCGCTCGCTGAGATCCGCGATCTGGGTGCGGCAGGAGTAGCCATCGGCGAGAACGACCTGCAGGTCGTTCGCTGAATCGGCCTCCGACTCTCCACCGGCGCTCGCGGACGCACCGGAAGCCTGCGCGTCCAGTTCCCGCAGGGCCGGCAGCAGCGCCACCTCGGCCACCGCGACCGAGGTCTCGTAATGACCTTCCTCGACGCCGAAGTTGCCGGCCAGTCCACAGCAGCCGCCGAGGAACCGCGCCCGCGCACCGGTCCGGGCCAGCAGCTCCTTGTCCGCGGCGAGACCGAACACCGCCGACTGATGGCAGTGCGGTTGGACGAGCGCCTCGACCCCGTTCAGCGTCGGCAGTTCGGCCCCGATGCCGAGCAGAAACTGGGCGAAGGTCTGCACTCTCCCCGCCACCCGTGCAGACGCCTCGTCGCCGAGCAGCTTGAGCGAATCGTCCTTGAGGGTGGCCAGGCATGAGGGTTCGACCCCGATGATCGGTGTGTCACCGGTCGCATCGAGGGCCCGGATCGTCGCGGAGAGGTTCGTCTTCGCGGCATCCAGCTGTCCGGTCGAGATCAGCGGCAGGCCGCAGCAGACCGTTTGATCGACGACGCGGACCGCCACTCCCGCGTGCTCGAGCACGGCGACCGCCGCGGCGAGGGTCCGCGGCGCGAAGTGATTGGACCAGGAATCGGCGAACAGCACCACCTCAGCCACATCACGTCGAGCGCCGGCGGCCCCGGCCCCCGCCTCGGCGGGAGAACGCAGCACCTGCACGGCTCCGGCCCCCGCCTCGGCGGTGGTCGTCCACCACTTCCGGAACGTCGTCGCGGCGAAGACGGGGATGGTGCGGCGGACGTCGATGCCCGCCATCCTCTTGGCCAGGGCCGAGATCCCCGGCAGCCCGGACACCCGGTTGAGCACCGGGGCGATCGGCGTGACCGCGCGCGCCAGTTGCGGGAGGAAGCCGAGCGCATAGTGCTTCATCGGGCGCAGCCTGCCGCGGTAGGACTGGTAGAGCACCTCCGCCTTGTACGTGGCCATGTCGGTTCCCGTCGGGCACTCGGTCCCGCACGCCTTGCACGACAGGCACAGGTCGAGGGCCTCGGCGACCTCCGGCGAATCCCACCGGGTCTCGACCAGGTCTCCCGACACCATCTCCTGGAGCACCCGCGCCCGACCGCGAGTGGAGTGCTTCTCATCGCGCGTGGCCTGATAGGACGGGCACATGACTCCGCCGCCGGCCGCCGAGTCCGCCCGGCATTTGCCCACACCCGTGCACCGATGCACCGCGGAGCTGAAGCCGGCGGCCTCCTCGTCGTAGCGCATCCCGAGCTCCCCGGTCAGCTCCTCGCGCAGCGGCAGAGATGTCAGCCGCAGCGACTCGTCGAGGGCGTCGGGATCGACGACGACTCCGGGGTTGAGCAGATGCTGCGGATCGAAGAGCTCCTTGACCTGCTTGAACAGCCCCAGCACGGACGGCGGGTAGACGAGCCGGAGCAGCTCGGACCGAGCCCGGCCGTCCCCGTGCTCGCCGGAGACCGATCCGCCGTAGCGGGCGACGAGCTTCGTCGCTGCGACCATGAAGCGGCGCAGCACCTCACGCCCGTTCGGCTCCTCGAGCGGGAAGTCGACCCGCATGTGCAGGCACCCATCCCCGAAGTGGCCGTACGGAATCCCCCACAGCCCGTGTTCGGTGAGCAGGGCCATGAGATCGCGCAGATAGTCGCCGAGGTGGACCACCGGAACCGCGGAATCCTCCCACCCCGCATGCGCGTCACGACCGTCGGGCGTCCGCGAGACGAGGCCGGCGCCGTCGGCGCGGATCGCCCACACCTCGGCGGTGGCGCTGGCGTCGAGGAGCGCCGCGTCGAGCGCCCGTGACGTCTCGATCAGCCGGGCGGTCTGCGCCTCCAGCACAGCCGCGTCGTCGCCGGTCAGCTCCACCACCAGCCACCCGGCACCGGCCGGCAGGAGGGGGAGGGCGTCGGCGCCCTTGGTCTCGGCGACCCGGTCGAGCATCCGGGAGTCGAGGCCCTCACACGCGGCGACAGGGAAGTCCCGGAGCAGCGGGGCGTCGTGGGCCGCGGCGACCATGTCCTCGTAGCCGAGCACCACCGCCGAGGTGTGTGCGGGGTCGCGGACGAGCTGCATCTTCGCGGCGAGGATGATTCCCCAGGTGCCCTCGGAGCCGGCGAAGGCGCGGCGGAGGTCGAAGCCGCGCTCGGGCAGCAGGGATTCGAGGCCGTACCCCGAGACCTGGCGGGAGAACGTGCCGAGATGGGTGCGGATGACGCCGAGGTTCTCGGCGATGAGTTCGTGGAGGCGGGGGAAGTGCTCGGCGGCGTTGTCCTCGTCGATGTCGACGACGGTGCCGTCGACGAGCATCACCCGCAGACCCAGGATGTTGTCGCCGGTGCGGCCGTAGCCCATCGCGCGGGGGCCGCAGGCGTTGTTGCCGATCATCCCGCCGATCGTGCAGCGGGTGTGGGTGGAGGGGTCCGGGCCGAAGCGGAGTCCGTGGGGCTTCGCCTGGGCCTGCAGGTGGGCGTGGATGCAGCCGGCTTCGACCCAGGCCGAGCGCTCCTCGGGGTCGAGGTCGAGGACTCTGTTCATATGGCGCGAGAAGTCGAGGACGATTCCCGTGCCGATGGCGTTGCCGGCGATCGACGTGCCGGCTCCGCGGCTGGTGATGGGCAGGGTCAGCCGGCGGGCGACACGGAGAGTCCGGGCGACGTCCTCGTCGTCATGGGGGAAGACGATGGCCGCGGGCACCAGGCGGAAGAGCGAGGCGTCGGAGGAGTACGCCGCACGGTCGGCACCGGTGAGACTGAAATGGCGCACTCCGGCTGCCTCGAGCTCCCGGCGCAGGGTCTCGGTGTCCTGCGCGCTTCGGATGGCGGTCTGAGCGGTGGGTGGGGCCGGGCTGTCTGCGGAGGTCTCCATGGGACGCATTCTTCCACCTGCTCGCAAGGTTCCCGTCCCTCATGACTCCCGAGTTGCATCCCGCGCTCTCCGGCATCGTAACCGGTTCGTGACTTTCCGTGATCGCGACCGGGTCCGGATTTCTGAAATTCGGGAAAATATTGTTTCGCCTTAATATGTGTGGTATCCAGGTGCGTACACAGTTTGTTGTGGCGGCCGGCCGCAGCATCATGCAAGGGAAGTAACCATGTCGCGTCGCGCTCGAGAATTAACAGCAGATCAATCCGCTCTGGTCGGCGCTGTTCGCAAAATCGCACGTCAGAGAACCAAGATCAATACCAATTATGTGATGGCAATCCTGCGCGCCAGGGAAGAGGGCGCGACGTTCGGTGCCATCGCGGCCGCTGCCGGCACGTCCTCTCAGGCAGTGCAGGAGATCGTCCGTCGCCACGGTCGTCTTCGGCGTCAAGAGGAGTCCTCAGGCGCCGCCCCCGAGCCCGTGCTGACGCAGGCCTCGGTGGCCCCGGCCGCCGAATAGGCCTCCGCAGTTCGAGCTGCGAGAGCCGGAGGGAAGGCGAGTGAATCGCCTTCCCTCCGGCACGCTACTGCGATTTTCCTCCGGTCGGAAAATCTGCGCGATAAATCGGCAAGTGATTTTGTCAAGGCTCCTTTATAGAATTAAGAACTCGAGCGAATAACGATTATTTCAACGCCTGGCCTGCTCGATCGGCCCTGCTGGCATTGCGGTGCGGTGCACTCCAGACGAGAACTGCACAATCGTGCAATATATTACAAAAATGTAATATTCGGGCCCGAGTGACGGTCCCGGACGCCTCGACCAGATGCTGTTCGAGACCTCGCCGGACGTTGCTCACGCCGTCGACCGAGGCGGCTCACGGCGTTCTCGTATCCGGTGCCAGGACGACGCGGCCGGCGTCTCCCGCCTAGAGTTGAACCATGAGCTCTCAAGTCCTCCCGTCCGCGGTGCTCGCGCATCCGCTGCTCCGCATCGCCAGCGACCTGTCCGCCATCGCCTGGAAGCAGATGGAGGAATGGGGGAGATCCCTGGGCTTCCGGTTCGACATCGCCGTGGTCGACACCAAGACATCGGCGAACGATCTCGTGACCCAGGCGGACGCGCAGATCGAATCGCTTGTGCGCGGCTACCTCGCCCACGTCCGACCCGACGACGTGATCGTCGGGGAGGAGGGCGCCGAGGAGCTCGACCCGGTGGAGTTCTTCGACGACGAGTTCCTGCGGTCCCTCAACTGCTACGACGCCGAGACCGGAGCACTGGTGCCCTTGCCTGTCGAGGACCGGGTGCCGGAAGTCGGGCTCGAATGGCATGTCGATCCGATCGACGGCACCGTCAACTACGTGCGGGGAATCGAGTTCTACTGCTTCTCCGTCGGCGTCTGCCGGCCGGACCTGGGCAATCTGTCGCCTGAGCAGAGCTCGGTGCGCGAACCGTGGTCGGAATCGATCGACGGCGAGGGGCAGAGGCTCCCGGGCCAGCTTGGTGCCGAATGGCTGTTCGGCCTCGTCGCGTCGCCTGGACTGAACGCCACGTGGCTGGCGGTCGCCGGCGCCGGGGCCTACAAGGCCGACGGTCTCCTCGCCGATCATCCGAGCGAGGTTCCGATCCGGGCCAGGCGGCTGCACGGCACGCCTGCGGGGCTGTCGGGACGAATCCTCGCCACCGGATTCGCCTACAAGGGCGATACGCGAGCTCCTCAGCTCGCCAAGCTCTGCGACCTGATGACGGACTATGACGACATCCGACGGTGCGGCTCCGCCGCGATCGACCTCTGCATGGTGGCCGAGGGAAAGATCAACTGCTACGCCGAACGCGGGCTGGGCATCTACGACTACGCGGCAGGAGCACTGATCGCCGAAGAGGCCGGCTCCCACGTCCGCCGAGGCGGGACCGGCGGCCCCACCGCAGCAGCCGACTCCGAGCAGGAGCTGGAGCGCCTCATCGCCACGATCTGAACGGGGCGGGCATTGCTGTCCGTGCCCTGGACAGCACTTCGACGTCTGCGGCCGTCGCCGATCGGGGCTGCCGTCTCGCCCTCGCTCGTCACCCGTATGCGGGTGACGCCCGGACCAGCCGACGTCCGTAGTCGGATGCGACCGACACCTGCTGTCGGAGCTGCCCGACACGTGCTGTCGTCGCCGTCTCATGAATCCCATCGTGGATGGGCTGACGCGCTCACTGACGCGGCTCGCCCTCCCCGCCGGTGAATGCCGGGAAGCTGGCTGAGGACTCTCTTCCTGCTCGGCCACTGCACTTCCTCGCCCCGGGTCCGTCATCTCGCGCTTTGTCTGACCTGGGGTTCCTTGGTCATTTCCGACTGCGGGCGCGGTTTGCCGACCTCGGCGATCGCGTGATCTGGATAACGAAACGTTCATGTAGCGTATTTTTCAAAGCTTAGGCTAAGCTAATCACGGATTGTGCACATCCGGTCCACATCTTTTCGCTGAAGAAAGTAGAACAATATGGTTTCGACACGCCTGAGCCTCGGCGCTGCAGTCGGCGTCCTGGCGCTGACCCTGGCCGGATGCGGTTCGACGGGATCCGAGGACGAAGCGGCCGCCGAGGGCACCTCAAGCACCGTCACGGTCACCGACAACAACGGTGAGCAGACTGTCCCCAGCCCTCCCAAGTCCGTTGTCGCCACCGACAACCGCACCTTCGAAACCCTGGGCACCTGGGGCGTCGAGCTCAGCGCCGCCGCTGTCGGCCTGATGCCCGAGGGGCTGTCCTACACCAAGGACGACTCGATCAAGGATCTCGGTTCGCACCGCGAACCGGATCTCGAACAGGTCGCCGCCGCGAAACCCGATGTCATCGTCAACGGCCAGCGCTTCGCCCAGTTCCACGATCAGCTGGCCAAACTGGCCCCTGAGGCCACCGTGCTCGAACTCGACCCCCGCGACGGTGAGCCCCTCGACGAGGAGCTCAAGCGTCAGACCACCGTGCTCGGAGAGGTCTTCGGCAAGCAGGACGAGGCGCAGAAGCTCGTCGACGACTTCGACGCCTCGATCGAGCGGGCCAAGGCCGCGTACAACGGCAGTGACAAGACCATGGGCCTCATCACCTCGGCGGGCGACATCGGCTACGTCGCTCCGGTCAAGGGACGCACCGTCGGACCCGTCTTCGAGATCCTCGACCTCAAGCCGGCCCTGGAGGTCGAAGGCGCCAGCGAGGATCACCAGGGTGATGACATCTCCGTCGAAGCCATCGCCAAGTCCCAGCCGGACCTGATGGTGGTCCTCGACCGTGACGCCTCCTTCGCCGCCGAGGAGCGGGAAGAGGGCTCGGCCCCTGCGGCCGAAGTGATCGAGAAGTCGGAGGCACTCAAGGACGTCCCAGCCGTGAAGAACGAGAAGATCGTCTACTTCCCGGAGGACACCTACCTCAACGAGGGCATCCAGACCTACACCGAGTTCTTCAACGACTTCGCCGACCAGCTCGAAGCGCAGAAGTAGCTCTGAGATGAGGAAGCGCCCCTGAAGCGGGGGCGCTTCACCGTCACGGCGGTGGAGGGGGCCCAGGCCCACGGGCCCGTCCACCGCCTTGTCACGATTGAGAACCCCCGCATGACCAGACCAGAGAACGCTCCTCCGACTGCCGCCGCGACCGGCACACTCGGGCGAGACGCCGGATCGTCGGATCCGACCGCTGCCCGAGGATCCGCGGAGGCGAATAGGCTCTTCAGCTGGAAGCTCCTGCTCGCCGTCATCGGTGTGATCGGGCTCCTCGTCCTCTCGCTGTTCACGGGGGTCTATGACATCTTCGGCGCCGACGACGGTGCGGAGATGTTCCAGATCACGCGCGTGCCGCGCACGATCGCCCTGGTGCTCGCGGGTGCGGCGATGGCGATGTGCGGTCTGGTCATGCAGCTGCTCACGCAGAATCGCTTCGTCGAACCGACGACGACGGGCACCACGGAATGGGCCGGCCTCGGCCTCATGCTCACCGTCATCCTGTACCCCGACGCCTCGATCCTCGCCCGGATGCTCGGTGCCATCATCGCGGCGTTCATCGGGACCCTCATCTTCTTCCTGTTCCTGCGCCGGGTCTCCCTCAAGTCCTCCCTCATCGTGCCCATCGTCGGCATCATGCTCGGTGCGGTCGTCGGTGCGATCTCGACTTTCATCGCCGTGCAGACCGATATGCTGCAGAGCCTGGGGATCTGGTTCGCGGGCAGCTTCACCTCGATCCTGCGCGGCCAGTACGAGATCCTGTGGGTCGTCGGCCTCGTCGTCATCGCCGTCTTCATCACCGCCGATCGATTCACGGTCGCGGGGATGGGCAAGGAGATCGCAACCAACATCGGTCTCAACTACGGCCAGGTCATCCTCATCGGCACGATCCTCGTGGCCATCGCGACCGGGGTGGTGACCGTGGTCGTCGGCAACCTCCCGTTCCTCGGGCTCATCGTTCCCAACGTCGTCTCGATGCTGCGCGGAGACGATCTGCGCAGCAACCTGCCCTGGGTGTGCCTGCTCGGCATCGCCATCGTCACCGTCTGCGACATCATCGGGCGGATCATCGTCATCCCGTTCGAGGTCCCGGTGTCCCTCATCCTCGGCGTGGTCGGTGCCGCAGTGTTCGTGATCCTGCTGCTCAGGCAGCGGAGGAGGGGCTGACATGAAAGAGCTGAACCCAGCGACGACCTCAGCGAAGGCTCCTCGCCTCGACGACGTCTCCGTGGCCTCGACTGTCTCCATTGCTCAGGCGGATATCGCGTCCGGCTCCGGCGCCACTTCTCGCGGCAGGAGCGTGTCCGACGCGGACTCCACCTCTGCTCGCGGCAGGCGCGCGTCCGCAGGCGGCGAACACGACGCGGACGCCACCTCGGCTCGCGGCAGGAGCGCGACTGCAGGCGGCGGCGAATCGCCTCGGCGGCATTCCGGGTCCCTGGCGACCGCGCGCGCCCGGTGGCGGTACTGGTCGATCATGAGCGGCCTGTCCGTGGCGGCCGTCGCGATCGCATTCGGCCTCCTCGCCTGGGACAACCCGCTGCCGATCACAGACGAGGGATTCTGGCTGATCGCCGAACTGCGGGCGCAGAACCTCCTCGTCATCGCGATGGTCGCGCTTTGCCAGGCGTTCGCGACGGTCTCCTTCCAGACGGTGACGAACAACCGGATCATCACGCCCTCGATCATGGGATTCGAGTCGCTCTACGTCGCGATCCAGACCGGCGCGATGTACTTCTTCGGCGTCACCGCGATCGTCGACCTCAAGGGCCTCGCCCCCTTCGCCCTCCAACTGGTGCTCATGGTGGGGCTGTCGCTGATGCTCTACGGGTGGCTGCTCTCGGGCAGGTACGCCAACATCGAGATCATGCTGCTCATCGGCGTCGTCATCGGCGGCGGCCTCGGCTCGGTGGCGACATTCATGCAGCGGACCCTGACGCCGAGCGAGTTCGACGTGCTCGCCGCCCGCCTCTTCGGGTCGGTGGCGAACTCCGACGCCAGCTATCTGCCGCTTGCCATCCCCCTCTGCCTGATCGCCTGCGCCCTGCTCTACCTCAGCTCCTCGCGGCTCAACCTGCTCGCGCTCGGCAAGGACACGACCAGCAACCTGGGGCTCAATCACAAGTTCGAGACGATGAAGATCCTGTTCCTCGTCTCCATCCTCATGGCGGTGTCGGTGTCGATGATCGGGCCGATGATCTTCCTCGGCTTCCTCGTCGCGATGCTCGCCTACCAGTTCGCCGACACCTACGACCACCGGTACGTGCTGCCGATGGCCGGGCTCATCTCGTTCGTCGTCCTCGGCGGGGCGTACTTCATCATGAAGAACGTGTTCTACGCCGAGGGTGTCGTGTCGATCATCATCGAAGTCGTCGGCGGCGGGGCATTCCTCTTCGTCATCCTGAGAAAGGGTCGCCTGTGATCACACTGAGCGAAGTCCGCAAGAACTACAGCGACGAGGTCGAGATCGGACCCGTCGATCTCCAGATCCCCGCCGGGGGAGTCACCGCCCTGGTCGGTCCCAACGGGGCCGGGAAGTCGACCCTGCTGACGATGGTCGGACGGCTGCTGGGGATCGATGAGGGCGCGATCGAGATCGCCGGCTACGACGTGTCCTCGACGAAGTCGAAGGACCTCGCGAAGATCGTGTCGATCCTGCGGCAGGAGAATCACTTCATCACCCGGCTGACGATCCGCCAGCTCGTCGGCTTCGGCCGCTTCCCCTATTCCAAGGGGCGTCTGACCGCCGCCGACGAGGAGGTCATCTCGCAGGCCATCGACTTCCTGGAGCTCGGTGACCTGGAGAACCGGTTCATCGACGAGCTCTCGGGCGGGCAGCGCCAGCGAGCCTATGTGGCCATGGTGCTGGCCCAGGACACTGATTACGTGCTCCTCGACGAGCCGCTCAACAACCTCGACATGAAGCACTCGGTGCAGATGATGCAGCACCTGCGACGCGCGGCCGCGGAGATGGGCCGCACCGTCGTCATCGTCCTCCACGACATCAACTTCGCCGGCCACTACTCGGACCACATCTGCGCGGTGAAGCAGGGGAAAGTCGTCGAATTCGGCACCCCCGACGAGATTATGAACGGTGACGTGCTCTCCCGCGTCTTCGACACCCCGGTCGAGGTCATCGACGGCCCCCGCGGCCGCCTGGCCGTGTACTACTGAGGTGCTTCATCGGTTTTGGAACCATACATCTGTTCCGGAACAGATGTATGGTTCCAAAACCGATGGGACCCCTATCTCCCCTTCAATTGAGGAGCCTGGGTGAAGAGCTTGGTGGCGAAAGTATGCAGGTTGAGCAATTCTGAGAAGCGGAACCTGATCACCGTGTACCCCAGTGCCAGCAGGCGATTGTGCTGATAGGTCTGTCGGCTCATCTGGCCACGACCGCCTTCGACGTACTTCCCCAGACCGTCCACCTCGATGATCGTCTTGGTCGCACGATCGAGGAAATCGACCCTGGCGATGAAGCCCGCATCGTCGTAGAGCTTCACCTGCTGGACCATGCCGGTGATGCCGAGCGCATGAAGGTTGAAGGAGCAGTAGCTTTCCGCGATGCTCTCCGACCGAGGATCGATGCACCCGATCATGCGCCGAGCAGTGACCCGTCCTACGCTCAATCGCTCAACCGCGGGGCGAAACTCACTGACGACGCGGTTGCGGCCTTCTGACTCGAATTCCTCCGGGTAGCCGTACTTCAGCCAGGGAGGATCCGTTGGACCGAGGAGTGATCGCCGCAGCACCCACTCCTGAGCGGCGAATCCAGTCCGTTGGTCCAACTGCCGGGTCAGGTCGAGTGAGGTGCGGACCGGCGTGGTCAAGGACAGTTCTCCCTGGCGACAGGTATCGCTGGTGTCGATCGCTCGTTTGGTGCGGATGATCTCAGGGCTGCGTGAGTTGCTGGTCGGGTTGATCGCCGAAATCGGATGGCTGGGTGACACACCGAACAGAGGGATGCCGTGGACAATCGCGGCAGAGACTCCCCAGAGCACGTCGTGTTGTCGGTAGTGCGGGTAGGCGGAGATCCGCAGGCGGTGGAGGAGATCCTGGTATTCGAAGTCGGAGCCGAGGCCATCAGTTTCCCTCGAACGATGGAGTGCAAGCCATTCCTCATCATCGATGAAGGCCGAGAAGCGCCTATGCTGCGGCTGTCGGCACGATGAGATCACCGAGTAGACTCCAGGGCCCAGCTTCAGAAGGCAGCAATGCAGGGCTTGCCTGATCGTGCGGGTCGAGATCCCCGCAGCCACGAAATCCCTGCGGGTGAAGAGGTTGTACATACGCCCACGATTGAAGATCCTGCCTGAGCGGTCAATGGGCGGTTTTCTGCCTGTGGACAGATGTTCTGCATCCACAGGCGATTCGGGCACGAGTCGGCAGGCATATCGACCGAGCTTCACCGTTCACTCCATCACTTTTGGAACTATGCATCTGTTCCGGAACAGATGCATAGTTCCAAAAGTGATGGGACCGCCGTGCTGTGGCCACGCCGTGCCGCTGCGCCGCCGCTGCGCCGCCACTCTACGCCTTGGGCGCCACGACCACCCAGCGTCGCAGTCCGACCACGATGACGGCGAGCAGTCCGAGGATCAGCAGGCCGTCGGCTGCGATGTAGAGGTAGTGCCAGCTCGAGCCGCCGTCATCGACTCCAGCGAGCACGGCGTCGGTGCGCCTGTTGAGCAGAGGACGGATGAGTGCGACCTTGATCGCGAGCACTCCGGCGAGGCCGAAGCTCAGTCCCCGGAACGTCCTGCCGACCGAGTCCTTGAGCACCGCCCACAGCAGGACCACGGCGATGACGATCTCGACCCAGTTCATCGCGGTGAAGACGAGGCGCCCGATGCCGAGGCCGAGCGGGATCGTGATCCCCGGAGCGTGGAACTTCAAGGGGGCCTCGATGAGGGAGATGCCGATGATGAGTCCCAACCAGATCGCCGGCAGGACGATGCGAAGGCCTGCGGCCAATTGGGAGTCCCGAGCGCTGAGAAGCTTTGCCATGCTTCGGATTCTACTCCCCGTAGAAAAAGGGGCAGGCCGCACCGGCGGAGGTACCCGAACGTCGCTGCGCACCTCGGCGGAACTCACGCCGATGCGCACCCTAGACTGGTGGTCATGCGTCTGTTCTCCAATGCCGTCGTGCGCCCTTTCGCTCCTTCCTCGGGCCCCGTCGCGCCCGACTCGATCCTCGTCGACGAAGGCAAGATCCTCGCCGTCGGAGTGCGGTCCGAGCTGCTCGACCTCGTGGCGTCCACCTCGGCGGTCACGGCGGCGCGGGCCTCGGCCGGGGGAGTGGGAGCGACCTCGGTGACCCCGGGGGCGCGCATCGAGGAGATCGACTGCGGTGGGCAGGTCATCCTGCCGGGCTTCATCGACGCGCACATGCACTCGATCGCCTACGCGGACTCCCTGACCAACCTCGATCTCTCGGCGGTGAGCTCCCTCGCCGAGGCGGTCGCCGCCATCCGCGACCGCACCCAGACCCTGCCGGTCGGGACCTGGGTGCTCGGCTCGGCCTGGGACCTGAACAAATGGGACGATCCTCGCCCGCCCGAGCGAGAACTGCTCGACCGGGCGGTGCCCGACCACCCCGTCGCGATGTGGTCGGTCGACCTGCACACGCTGTGGGTCAACGCCCGCGCCCTGGAGATCGCAGGCATCGACTCGCTCACCCCCGACCCGTCCGGCGGTGAGTTCGTCCGCGACCCCGACGGGCGCCTCACCGGACTCATCCGGGAAGAGGCGACCGAACTCGTGGCACGATTCGTGCCCGAACCCACCCGGGACGAGCAGGTCGAGAGGCTCGCGACCACGCAGAAGCTGTTCCTGTCCCAGGGACTGACAGGACTCCACGACTTCGACGGCATCGCCTCGACGCTGGCATGGAATGACCTGCATGAAGCCGACCGCCTGGACATGCGGGTGATGAAGTACCTGCGCGGATCCGAGGTGCCGTGGGCGATCGAGACCGGCTGGCGCACCGGTGACGGCGACGACTGGCTGCGTCGAGGCGGACTCAAGCTCTTCTCCGACGGCGCGCTCGGATCGCACACCTGCCACATGTCGGTGCCATTCCCCGAGGCCGGCCCCGCCGAAACTGTCGCGTCGGGCGCAGTCGCGTCGGGTGCAGGCGCGCTCGGACTGGCTGACGGTGAGGCGCACGCGAACTACGGCATCGCACAGATGTCGGAGGCTGAGCTCTTCGAGCAGGCGCGAATGGCCACCGAGGCCGGCATCTCGGTCGCGATCCACGCGATCGGCGACCAGGCGAACCACCACGTGCTCAACGTGTTCGAGCGGCTCCGGCCGATCACCGAAGAGGCTCAGGCACGCTTCCGGCGACCGCTGCGCCATCGGGTCGAGCACGCCCAGTTCATCCAGCCCGCCGACGTCGCCCGCTTCCGCGAGCTCGGCGTCATCGCGTCGATGCAGCCCCGGCACTGCATCTCCGACCTGCACCTGCTCCACCTCATCGACGAATCCGCGCAGCTTGCCGCCTATGCCTGGCCGGATCTGGTTCGAGTCGGGGTGCAGGTGGCCTTCGGTTCCGATGGGCCGGTCGAACCGGCGAATCCCTTCGCTGCGATCTACGCGGCGATGACCAGGGCCGACATCTCCGGTGACCCGCGCACGAGCTTCCAGCCGCAGCGCCGGCTCTCCGCCGGCGAGGCGGTCCGGCTCCACACCCGGGGACCGGCCTTCGCCGCCGGTCTCGAAGACCGTCAGGGCCACCTGGCCCCGGGAATGGACGCCGATTTCATCGTCGTCGACGCCGACCCCTGCGCCGCGGAGGGTCTCCGCGAGTCAGGGGAGCACGTGTCCGGGCCCGGCACCGGATCGGAAGCGCGCCGTGACGGGCTGCTCGGCTACGTGAGCGAGGAGGCGCTCTTCGCCCACGCCGAGGCGATCCGTGACACTCGCGTCGCGATGACGGTGGTCTGCGGCCAGATCAAACACTCCGCCTGACCGCCGACGTCACCCCGGGCGAGAGGACCCGAGCGAGAGGACCCGGGCTGTCAACCCACTTCGCGTCGGTCCTCACATGGTTCTACTTCGACCCCATGATCCGCCGGACGAAGGTCTCGGCGTGGTCGCTCAGGGTGGCGATGCGCCGAGCGATGAACGCCTCGGGGTCGTTCTGACCCTCGATCGCTCGCGGCGGCGTCCGCACCAGCTCGGAGCAGTTGAAGTCACCATGGACGAGGGTGCCCAGGGTGTTGCCGTTGCGGCCGGACGAGCCGGCCTTCTTGGCCACGAACATCTTGACATTCCCGAGTTCGTGGATGTCTTCGCACCAGTTGCACATCGCCTGGTTCTTCGTCGACGGGGTCGACCGCAGGACCAGCCCGTGCGGGACGTCGTCGATCGAGACGATCACGTAGGCACGCTGCGGGATCTTCGGATCCGTCCAACCGATGTATTCGCGGTCCGTCCAGTCCGCCTCGGCGAGGTGATCCGGGATGCGGATCTTCTCGACCTCGCGACGTGAGGCGTTGACGAAGGACTTCTTGACCTGGTTCTCGGTGAGCTGTTTCATTCTCAGACTTTCTGTGCAGGCCCCGACGCGGGTGCCTTTCGCAGGCGAGCCTTGTCCTGTTCGAGCGGACGATGCGCTCATGTGACCGGCTGAACTCGTAGTCGAGTCTGTCGACCGAGCCGTCGGGTCGCGCTGGGTGATTCCGGCAAGACTGCACGAATCGAGCACGAGTGCATGAGTCGACGGTGGCGCGTGAGTCGTCTGACCATGAATGATCAGCGACGGGCAGGATGAGCCTGGAGTTGGATTGCGTCGGAGCGGTGGGGATTTCTGATTGAGCAGGCCGCGCGCGGGCACGACTCGCGTCTCATTCGGTGTGCGCCGGCAGATGCAGGGGCGCTCCACTCGAATGAGTGAGGGGACATCAGACTAGAAGCTGGCCACGAGGGCCACCGATCCCTTCTCCCGAATACCGTGGGAGGCTCGACGACGAATGACGAGCCAGTAGCCTACTCGCTGCGGGACCGATTCGGCAAGCTCAATGGTGTGAGAGCCGGACCTGTCAGCCGTGCGCATAATCGATGTGATCCTGTGGAGATCAGGGAAAGCGGAACTGGGTCATCCCGAGCCGACCCTCGCCAGCACCCGTCGCAGCCCTTCGGCATAGCGCCTGGCCATGTGCCTCTGGCCCGTCACCGACAACGGCGCGACGGTCTGGAGCACGGGATGCCCTGGAACCGACGTCGAGGTGATGGTGACGCCGAGGCGACCGCCCGCCCCGACCGACACGAGGAAGGTCTCCTCCCCGCGGACGAGGTGCCCCGGCAGAGTGCGGTAGGTGAAGCCGGCGCGGTCCTCGGCATCGATCACCTCAGTGATCTCGCAGGCGCCGACCGGGGTCATCAGGTCGGTTCCGCGCACACGTCGAGCCCGAAGGGGCCAGATCGGGTTGAGCCGCAGCTCGACGAGGTGACCCGCGCCGACTCGGCGGCGAGGGCGGACCAGGACGCCTGCGGATTCATGCAGCTCCCATGACAGGATGGCTTCGCGGGCCAATGGGAAGAGCTCGGCGCTGCCCAGGCCCAGTGTGTGCTCAAGCCGGTTCATCGCTGACTCCGCCCGAATGTCGTGCGACGCGGTCCCGGCCGACATACCCTGCGGCATGGCGGCAGATCTCGCCATAGCGCTCAGCCACCCCGGCCGGGTCGAGCTCACCGTCGGGTCGGAACCACTGGGAGACCCCCAGGCAGATCGTGGTGATCGCCCGTGCGGCGTCCCGGGGGTGCGGCGTGGCGAAGGAGCCGTCGCGGACTCCGGCGATGACCACCTCGTCGAGGAGGCGCTGTTGGCGGTCGCGGGCGGCGATATGCTCCGCCCGGAACTCCGGCTCCAGGCTTCTGATCTCGCTGAAGGAGACGAACGCCAGGGTCGCGGACTGCGCGTGCAGGAGCAGCAGACATTCGATGAGGCGGTCGAATCGCGACAGGGAATCCTGTGGCCCGTCGGCCAGCGCGGCGGTGCTGCGCGACCACAGGGTGGTCATCGCATAACGGTCGAGGTCGACGAGGATCGC
>JAPSIC010000042.1 GCA_031179165.1 Brevibacterium sp. | reverse complement strand
AGACCTCTGCGGTCCGCCGCCTCGACCCGGTCACGGGCGAGGCCTCGACGCTCGTGGGCGTCGGGCTCTTCGACTTCGGCTTCCGCGACGGTCCAGCCGCCGAGGCCCGGCTGCAGCACCCGCTGGGAGTGCGCACCCTCCCGGACGGGTCGATCGCGATCGCCGACACCTACAACGGCGCCATCCGCCGCTACGACTTCACCACCGACGAGGTGTCCACGCTGGCCAGGGGCCTGCGTGAGCCCTCGGACATCCTCGTCGTCGAGTCCGCCGGGGCTGCCGGCAGCGCCGCCGCCGAGGCGGAGCTGCTCGTCGTCGAATCGGCGTCGCACGCTCTGACCCGGGTGAAGCTGCCGAAGGACGCGCAGCGGGTCGACGAGGGCGCCCTGACCACCACACGTCCGGCCACCGAGATCGCACCGGGACCGGTGTCGATCTCCGTGAGCTTCACCGTCCCGGCGGGTCAGAAGCTCGACGACCGCTGGGGCGACCCGACCTTCCTGCAGGTGTCCTCGACTCCGCCGGAGCTCATCGTGGAAGGCGACGGAGGCGCCGAGGGCCTCGACCGTGACATCGTCCTCAACCCCGACTGCCCGTCCGGCGTCCTCCACGTCACCGCCCGGGCCGCGGCCTGCGACGGGGAGCCCGGGGGAGAGATCCCGCTCCACGCGGCCTGCCATCTCTACCAGCAGGACTGGGGCATCCCCGTCGACCTCGTCGACACGGCTCCGCACGAACTCAGCCTCGACCTCCGCGGGGCCTGAGCGCGGTCACCCGGCTCGCTCGGTCAGGAGATCGGCGGCGCTAGAGGACGGTGACGTCGCCGAGGCGGCGCGGTTCGTAGCGGACCTCCGCGGACCGGACGACGACGGATCCGCCGAGGACGAACGAGAGCCGCTCGTCGAAGTCATGCTCGGCGGCGGTGACGATGTCGCGGTAACGACCCTGGATGCGCACCTCGACGGTGGTGGGAGTGAGCTCGAGGTCATTGCCCTCGGCGGTCAGCGAGACCTCCGGCTCCCGCTCGAGGCTCCACTTCACCTCGCCGAGGATCTCATTGTCGGTGTCATAGCCGTACACGCAGCCGGCGGGGTGGAGCGTCGTCGCCCGCACGCACTTGTGCATGTGCTCCTTGACCTGCTCCGCCACTGCCTCCTGCAGCTGCTTGGTTGGCTCGGGCGACAGGGAGATCGTGGGGGAGTCACCCGGGGCGGTGACCCGGACCGATTCGGACTTCGACTTGAGGTAGGTGCCATCGGAGCCGACGAGGTACGTGGCGGGGAAGAGGACGGGGACCTGGCCGGCGGAGACGCTGTAGCCGTTGACGGTCGCCGTCGACGATCCGGAGACCTCGAGGCCGAGGGTGGGCCAGTCCTCCTGCTCGATCGCCCAGCGGTTGAACAGTCCCGCGGCGGCGGGCAGCTTGACCATCGAGAGTTCGACCGACTGCGGCCGGGAGCCGAGAACGTAGCTGAGCTCGACGGTCGCGTGGTCGCCGTCGGTCGAGATCGTCCGCGCCTGCGCATCGCGCGGCAGGTCGGGGGCCGCATCGAGGACCTCGCTGCCCAGCGCCATGGTCGACGTGGGGGTCGGGCTCGACAGGTAGGAGAAGGCGCGTTCCGCGTCACCGCGAGCGACGGCCGCCACATAGGATTCGGCTGCGCGCGCGGGGGTGTAGACGACGAAGTTGAGCAGGGGAACCGCGGCCACCGAGAGCACGACGACCACGAGCGCGGCGATCAGAAGATTGCGCGACGTTCGCATTGCCTCTCCTGATTCGACCGGGTTCCAGAGCCTTCAGTCTAATTGAACTCGTCGACTGAGTACGCCTGCAGCCCGTCGGTGTCGACCTCGACGAAGACGTGAGTGCCGACCCTGACGTTGGCGCGCAGTTCGCCGATGGAGGCGCCGAGGCCCGGGTGCAGGATCCCGAATCCGCGCCCGTCGGCGCAGGGGCGCAGGCGGGCGGCGGCGTCGCGAACCCCGGCCAGGTCGGCCAGATCCACGTCGAGGGGCAGTCCCATCTCCGTGTCGACGGGGGAGAGCTTGGCCTGAATGCAGGAACCGCGGTCGCGGAGCCCGACGACGATGGCTTCGAACACCGTCGCCGAGGTGAACGCCGGGTCGTGCTCGTCCAATGACAGCAGGGCGCTGCGCCGTCCGAGGGTGACGAAGACCTTGCCGTCGAGCTCGGTCTTGGCCCGAACGGCCGAATGCCCGATCGACAGCCAGCCCTTGCGCGCCAGTCCCGAGTAGATGTTGACGTTGCTGAGCTCGGCCGGCAGCGAACCGCGCGGTTCGGTGATGATCTGCTCGAGGCCGCCGAGCGCGACCAGCTCACCCTTCTCGATGTTCGCGACCCCCGCCTCGGCGATGGTGAAGTCGGTGAGCGTGGTCGAACTGAACACGATTCCGCGCCCGGCCTCGGCTGCGCGTTCCGCCAGCCGGGCGCGGAGCCCGGTGCGGACGTGGCCGGGGACCGAGGCGAAGGGATCGGTGAAGGTCAGCCACTGCGCTCCGGTGGCCCAGGCGGTGGCCAGCCGCAGCCGGGCGGCATCGCCTGGTCCGAGGTCGCCGAGGCGGGCGTCCAGGAGCGCGGGAGAGACCCCGAAGTCCGAATACGCCGCCGCCGATGCCGCCTCCCCAGATTCGGCATCGGCAAGGCGGAGATACTCCTTCACCCATCGGCGCACACGCTTCCGACCGGCACGGATGCCGGTCGGAAGCTGGGGTGCGGGCGCGACGTCGGCCAGCGCGGCCACGGAGTTCAGCACCTCGGCGGTGTCCTCCGGGCTGCCCATGAGTCCGAGCACAGTGCCTGCTCGGAGACGGCCGAGGTCGATCCGGCTCCTGCCGAGGCTCAACCCCGACAGCGACAGTTCATCGTTCACTGACGGTCGTCTCAGAACTCCGCGGGATCGTCGGAGGTCTGAGTCCGACGACGAGTGATGACGACGGCTGCGGCACCGACGACGAGAAGTCCGACGCCCAGCGCCAGCCCCGTCATCTCGGCGCCCGTGCGGGGCAGGTCGTTGCCGGCGTCCTCCGATACGGAGGTGCCGTTCGTGACCACCGTGAAGCTGCCGCCCTGCGGCTTGTCGAAGCCCTTCGCCTGCGCGCGGACGTTGTACGTCCCCAGCACGGACTTGACCTTCGCCTGCACGCCGAAGGTCGCCTTGCCCTCCGCGTCCGCGGTCTTCTTCATCGTGTAGCGGTCGACCTTGCCCTGGGCGTGCTCGACCACGATCGTGATCTCCTCGCCGGGTTCGGCACCGGTGATCCCGAGCTTGACGCCCTTGTCGAGGAAGTCCTCCGAGCTGATCTCGGTCGGGTCGATGATGAGCGCCGCCTGGGCCTGCACGGCCTGGGGGGCGTCCTTCTCGGTGCCGGGGCTCGGAGCCGCCTCGGCGGTCTCCTCATCCGCGGGTGCCGGCTTCGAGGGATCCGCGGACTCCGTCTTCGGAGCGGCCGGTTCCGTCGGCTGTCCCGACTTCGCCGGATCCTCGGTCTCGGCCGGGGCGGTGGTCTCAGGCGACTCGGTCGTCTTCGGAGCCTCGGTCGTCGGGGACTCGGCCGGAGCCGATGGCTCCTCGTTCTGGGTCAGATCCTTCTTCGGCTCCTCCGTCTCGGTGGGCTTCGGTGCCGGAGCGGTCGTCGACGGCGGCGCGGCGGGCGACGAGGGGGCGGTCTCCGACGGCTTGGGCTCCGCGGTCTTCGTCGGTGCCGGTGCGGTCGTCGACGGTGCCGGCTCCGCCGTCTTCGACGGGGTCTCGGTGCCCGGCTTCTCGGCCGGAGTGGTCGAGGGCGCAGGGCCGATGGGGCGCTCGCAGTCGGGTGCCTTGGCGGCGTCCTTGTCGGATTCCTCGGCCACGACTTCGAACGTCACCTTCGAGGAGGTCTTCTCCGACTTCAGGTCGGTGAGGAAGAGCGTGTAGGTGCCGAGCGGAACCTGGGCACCCTCCGTGGTCGAGAAGAAGTAGGTGCCTGACACCTCGCCCTTCTCGTCGACGGTCAGCTTGGTCTCCGGTGTGTACTTGGTCCCGTCGGTGCCGACAACGGTCACGGTCGCCTTGTCGTCGGGGGTGAAGCCGGTGCCGAAGAATCCGATGCCCTTCTTCTTGTCCGCGACCTCAGCGCGAGTCACCTGCGCTGCGGCGAGAGTCGCCTGCGGATCGGAGCTGTCGGGAACCGAGCCATCGGTTTCGGAGTCGTCGGAGGACTGCGCGTCGTCGAACGCACAGTACTGTCCCGGCGGCAGCGTGGGCGCTGACGTAGCGAGCGCCGGGGCGGCCGCGAGACCTGTCATTGCAACGGCTACTGCGGGGGCAAGCACAAGACGCGAGGTCTTCACAGTATTGCCTTTCGGTTGGTGTCAACCCACGAAAGGCGATGGGATTCCCGGCATTCCTTGGCTTAAGAAGGGGAAGGCACCATCGTGCGCGGGTTCGTACAGCTCCCAACTCTAGAGCATTCACCCCGGGCTGTCTGGAGACACACGGGAGAAATCCAGCAAATGACGCCGTTATCGTTATCGAAATGTAATCAGAGTGCGGCGTGTCGCTGCCGGTCGGGAGGGATTCCGGTGTCCGGAGTCGCTGTTCTGCCGATCTCGGTCCGCCCACGGCTGAGCTCGTGCACAGCGGCCCCGAGCCGACTACCATCGGTTAGGTGACTCTGCTTTCCGACCGCGACATCCGCGCCGAGCTCGACTCCGGACGCATCGTCCTCGACCCGTACGATCCTGCGCTGATCCAGCCGGCGAGCGTCGATGTTTGCCTCGACCGGTACTTCCGGCTGTTCGACAACCACAAGTACCCGGTCATCGACCCCTCACTCGAGCAGTCGGAGCTGACCCGATTCGTCGAGGTCGACCCCAGTGAGCCCTTCGTGCTCCACCCGGGGGAGTTCGTGCTCGCATCCACCCATGAGCTCGTCACCCTGCCCGACGACGTCGCGGCTCGCCTCGAGGGAAAGTCGTCGCTCGGTCGTCTCGGCCTGCTCACCCATTCCACCGCCGGCTTCATCGACCCCGGCTTCACGGGACACGTGACCTTGGAGCTGTCGAACGTGGCGACGCTGCCGATCACCCTGTGGCCGGGGATGAAGATCGGTCAGCTGTGCTTCTTCCGACTCTCCTCCGCCGCCCTCAATCCCTACGGTTCCCAACCCACCGGCAACCGCTACCAGGGCCAGCGCGGACCGACGGCCTCCCGTTCGCATCTCAGCTTCTACCGGAGGGACATGTGATCTCGCGGCGCGAACTGCGGATGCAGCGCGAAGCGGCCGAACGGGCGTCCGCGGTCGCCGCAGTCCGGCGCCCCGCCGACACTCCCGCCTCGGCGGATCTGCGCGACTTCCATCTCCTCGTCCTCGACGCCGGGGTGGAGGTCTCCGATGTGCTGGCGCTGGTCCACAACAAGCTGCCCGACCTCCCTCCGCGCCCGGACGAGAACGGGCACCTGCGTCTGAGCCGGCACTCCAGGCTCAGCGGAGGAGTCGAACTCGACCCGGCGACGAAGGCCGCCCTCGAGCTGCCCGACTGGGCGCAGCGGGTCATCGCCCTCGACTGCCCCCGGGACCGCGAGCCGGTGCCGCCGCCGGACTGGTTCGTCGACGCCGACGGTCTGCACGAGGCGTTTCCCGCGGGACTGCCCGACCGGGAGGAGGAGCGGACGCTGAGTCTCCTGCTGGCGATCGCCTCCCGCCTCCACACGGCGGTGCGCTTGGCCGACGAACCCGAGCTGCCGGTTCGGATCATCGTCCCCGACCCCGAGGCGAAGGTCGACCTCTACATCTACTCTCCGTACTGGCTCGAGCCGGAGGTCGCGCTCTCGCTCGTGCGCCGGCACGCACCCCATGCGTTCCGTCCGGCCGCGCCCACCCCCGACGAGGCGGTCCTGGCCCAGGCCAGCCTCGACGACCCGCTCTTCGACGCCAATGCGCCGGTGATCCTCGACGGCTATTCGCTCCTCGTCCCGTTGGGGGAGATCGACGAGGCGGCCGGGACGATCGAGATCCGGGTGACGGAGGCCGAGTGGGTGCCTCCCATCATCGCCGCGCACACGAGCGAGCCGCAGATCGAATACCACGTGCACTGGATGGACGCGGAGAACGAGCGGTACCGGCCCGGGCACAGCCGCCGCTTCCGGCGGATGCGGCGGACGGTGGCCAACCTCGTCGACGACATCGGCGCCGAACTCCTCACCAGGTGCAGCGGGGTCGGTCTCGATGAGAACGGCTTCCTCGTCACCAGCAGCCAACTGCGCGGCTGACCGGCGCGGTCCGCCTCCCGCGCAGCGGGCGGCGATTGCGCCTGGCGCGTCCGACCCGGCGTGATCGGCACCTGCGGGCGGCGATTCGGAGAACGATATCGGACCATGAGAAAATGTCGCCGAGAACTTCATCCTTGATCCACGACGGAGGTGCCCGCCGGTGATTGCCATGACAGCAGCCTTCTTCGTGGTCGCTGTCATCGCATTCCCGCTGGTCAGACTCCTCGGCCGCTCCGCATTTCTCCTCTTGGCGCTGGTGCCGGCGGCGGGGCTGGGACTGAGCCTGTTCAGGGCCCCGGGAATCCTCGGCCCCGGCGGCACCCCCTGGGTCGAGAACCTCGACTGGCTGCCGCGGCTGGGACTCGAGGGAGTGGTCCGCCTCGACGTGCTGTCCTGGATCATGACCCTGCTGGTCACCGGCATCGGCGCTCTCGTCTTCATCTACTGCACCCGCTACTTCCCGGCCGACGAGCCGGGTCTGGCGCGGTTCGCGGCCACCTTCATGGCCTTCGCGGGAACGATGTACGGCCTCGTCGTCGCCGATGAGCTCCTCATGCTCTACCTGTTCTGGGAAGGCACCACCGTCTTCTCCTACCTCCTCATCGGCCATAGCCAGTCCCGACGCCGCTCCCGTCAGGCGGCGCTGCAGGCGCTCATCGTCACCACCGCCGGCGGGCTCGCCATGTTCGTGGGCATGATCCTGCTCATGGGCGAGACCGGAACCGGCCGGATCTCCGTCCTCGTCGAGGGGGCCACGGCCGGTGCCGAACCCGGGCCGGCGGTCGTCACCGCGGTCCTCCTCATCCTCGTCGGGGCCGTGTCGAAGTCCGCGCTGCTGCCGTTCCACTTCTGGCTGCCGGGTGCGATGGCGGCACCGACGCCGGTCAGCGCCTACCTGCACGCGGCCGCCATGGTCAAGGCCGGGATCTACCTCGTGCTGCGCCTGGCTCCCGGCTACCACGACATTCCCGGCTGGTCAGAGGTGCTGCTGACCCTGGGCCTGCTGACGATGTTCATCGGCGGCTGGCAGGCGCTCAAGCAGACCGACCTCAAGCTCCTGCTCGCCTTCGGGACGGTGTCCCAGCTCGGGTTCCTCATCACGATGTCGTCCTTCGGCAGCCGGGACCTCACGCTGGCCGCCCTGGCCCTGCTCATCGCCCACGCCTTGTTCAAGGCCTGCCTGTTCCTGTGCGTGGGCATCATCGACCACCGCGCCGGCACCCGCGACCTGACCAAGCTGTCCCGAGGCTGGCGCGCCTTCCCGGTCGTCGCCGTCTGCGCCACCGTCGCCGCCGCGTCGATGGCGGGCCTGCCGCCCCTGTTCGGCTTCGTCGCCAAGGAGGCGGTGTACTCGACGCTGCTGCACGCCGGTGACAAGGAGTCCGTCATCGCCCTGATCGGGGTGATGATCGGCTCGATCCTCACCGTCGCGTATTCGGCCCGGTTCGTCTGGGGTGCGTTCTCCTCCAAACCCGGAGTCGACGACATCGCCCGGCGGGAGGAGAACCTCACCCTCGTCATCGCCCCGATCGTCCTCACCGTGTTGACCATCGTCCTGGGCCCGGCGGCAGCGTCCGCCGACACGCTCTTCGCCGCCTGGACGTCCGAGCTGCCCGCGGCCGGCCCCGCCGACGGGAAGTACCACCTGGCGCTGTGGCACGGTCTCGAACCCGCCCTCGGCCTGTCGGCGGTGACCATCGCGATCGGCCTCGGCCTGTTCGTCATCCGGGACGCCTTCGCCACCGTCCAGACCTCCCTGCCCTCGGGGTTCGAGTTCCACCTGCTCTACCGGCGGCTCATCAACGGCATGGAGGCCTCCGCCCTGTGGGTCACCTCCCACACCCAACGCGGTTCGCTGCCGTTCTACCAGAGCGTCATCTACCTCGTCCTGGTCGGCGGAGTGGGACTGGCGGTGCTCGTCAACGACACCTGGAGCATCGACTTCCAGCTCTTCGCCTCCCCGCTCGACTTCATCGTCGCAGCCGTGCTCATCATCGTCGCCGTCGCCGCGACCCGGGCGAAGAAGCGCTTCACCGCCGTCGTCGTGGTCGGGATCTCCGGCTACGCGATGGTCGTGTTCTTCGCCTTCACCGGAGCCCCGGACCTGGCCCTGACCCAGGTGCTCGTCGAGACCATCACCATCGTCGTGTTCGTGCTGGTCCTGCGCCGTCTGCCGGCGCGGATCGGGGAGAGCACCGGCCGCTTCACACCCGCCTGGCGCGCCATCATCGGCGGAGCGGTGGGCGTGACGATGATGCTCGTCGTCCTCATCGCCGCCGGGGTCAGGGTCGGCGATCCCGCATCGGTCGACTTCGGCCAGCTCGCGTACGAGATCGGCCACGGCAAGAACATCGTCAACGTCACCCTCGTCGACATCCGCGTCTGGGACACGCTCGGGGAGATCTCCGTCCTCGTCGCCGCCGGCACCGGAGTGGCGGGTCTGATCTTCGTCCGCGGCCGCGAAGGCCATCTGTCCCGCCTGGCCACCAGCCACGACCCCCGTGAGCTCCGCGGGCGGATGCGGTTCCAGCCCGTCGTCGAGGAGGTCGCCGACCACCACGGCGCCGAGACCGAGGACGTGCAGGAGAGGCGCGCATCCTGGCTCATCGCCGGACGCACCCTGGCTCCGCGCAACCGGTCCATCATCCTCGAGGTCACCGCGCGGCTCATCTTCCACGCCGTGCTCGTCTTCTCCGTCTACCTCCTCTTCGCCGGCCACAACGCCCCCGGCGGCGGATTCGCCGGGGGCCTCGTGGCGGGACTGGCGCTCATCGTCCGGTACCTGGCGGGCGGCAAGTTCGAACTCGCCGAGGCGGCCCACTTCACCCCCTCCGGCCTGCTCGGCACCGGCCTCAGCCTCACCGTGCTCACCGGCATGGGCGGATGGGCCTGGGGCGACACCGTCTTCCGCTCGGTGTTCTTCGAAGCCGACATCCCGGTGCTCGGCCACCTCGCGTTCGGCACCCCCACCTTCTTCGACGTCGGGGTCTACCTCATCGTCGTCGGTCTGATGCTCGACATCCTCAGGTCCCTCGGCGCCGAGGTGGACCTGCACCAGGAACGCGACGAACTCCTGCTCACCTCCCGTCTCGACAAGTCGTTCAACCTCTCGCAGAACCTCGGCCCCCAGGCCGGTCACGAAGCCGTGTCGACGATCCTCGACCGCGTCAACCACCTCGATGTCGACAACGGTGCGGAAGGAGGCCGACTGTGAGCCTGCCATTCGTCCTCGTGCTGGCGATGGGCTTCCTCTTCGCGTGCGGGATCTACCTCATGCTCGAACGGTCGCTGACCCGGGTGCTGCTCGGCTTCATCCTGCTCGGAAACGGGGTCAACCTGCTCATCGTGCTCACCGCCGGCCGCGGCTCCGCGCCCCTGACCGACGGCAAGCACCTGTCGACCGTGGGCATGTCCGACCCGCTGCCGCAGGCGCTCGTGCTCACCGCCATCGTCATCACCTTCGCGGTGACGGCGTTCCTGCTCGCGATGATCTACCGGTCCTGGCGCCTGGTCAGGGCCGACTCCCTGCAGGACGACGCCGCCGACCTCCAGGTCGCGATCACGAAGATCATCGACTCCGAGGCGGAGGCGAGCACCGAGTACGACGACACCGAATTCGGCGACGAGGCGGAGAGCCCGATCGTCGGCGCCGTCGACCTCGATCAGGACGGCCGACGGGTGGATCGGCGGGTCGCCGCGTACCGTGACGCCGCACCTGAGCCCGCCGCGGACCGTGACGCCGCACCTGAGTCCGCCGCGGATCGGGAGGACAAGCCATGACCGAGCTCCTCGCCGTCCTCATCCCCCTCCCCGTCCTGCTCCCGCTGCTCGGCGCCGGTCTCGCCCTCGTGCTCTCGAAGCACTCACGGACGCAGAACGTCGTCTCGATCGTCATCCTCAGCGCCGTCATGGTCATCGCGTTCGTGCTGCTGTTCGGAGTCGACCGGGAAGGGGCGCAGGTCGTGGCGATCGGCGGCTGGGAGCCCCCGGCCGGCATCGTCCTGGTCGCCGACCGGCTCTCGGTGCTCATGCTCGTCGTGTCCTCCATGGTCACCCTCAGCGTGCTCATCTACGCCCTGAGCCAGGACGCCTCCGACGACTCGAACGAGACCCCCATCTCCGTGTTCAACCCCAGTTACCTGGTGCTGTGCGCGGGTGTCGCCAATGCCTTCCTGGCCGGGGACCTGTTCAACCTCTACGTCGGCTTCGAGATGCTGCTGCTGGCCTCCTATGTGCTACTGACCCTGGGCGCGACCGCCGAGCGGATCCGCGCCGGAGTCACCTACGTCGTCGTCTCCCTCGTGTCCTCGATCATCTTCCTCACCGCCATCGGCGTCATCTACGCCGCCTGCGGGACGGTGAACATGGCCCAGCTGTCGGAGCGCCTGGGCCAGCTGCCCGCGGACGTGCAGATGATCCTCCACGTGCTGCTGCTCCTGGGCTTCGGCATCAAGGCGGCGATCTTCCCGCTCTCGTTCTGGCTGCCCGACTCCTATCCCACCGCCCCGGCCCCGGTCACGGCGGTCTTCGCGGGTCTGCTGACGAAGGTCGGCATCTACGCGATCATCCGCACCGAGACCCTGCTCTTCGTCGACAGCTCCCTGCGTGTGCCGCTGCTGATCGCGGCGGCGCTGACGATGCTCGTGGGCATCCTCGGGGCCATCGCCCAGTCCGAGATCAAACGGATCGTGTCCTTCACCCTCGTCTCCCACATCGGCTACATGCTCTTCGGCGTCGCCCTGGGCACGACGTTCGGCCTGGCCGCGGCCATCTACTACACGGTCCACCACATCATCGTCCAGACCGCCCTGTTCCTGGCCATCGGGCTCGTCGAGATGCGCGGCGGATCCACCTCGACGAAGTCCCTCGGCGGACTCATGGTGCTCTCGCCGGCGCTGACGATCGTCTTCTTCCTCCCGGCGCTCAATCTCTCCGGGATCCCCCCGTTCTCCGGGTTCATCGGGAAGGTCGCCCTCTTCGCCGCCGGCTTCGAGGGCGAGGACTGGCTCAATGTCACGCTCATCGTCGTCGGCACCGTGACCAGCCTGCTCACCCTCTACGTCATCGGGCGCACCTTCAACCTCGCGTTCTGGCGCGACCCCGCCGATGCCGAGGAGCCCACCGAGGAGCTGGTGGCGGAGTTCGCCGAACGCAAGCAGGTCCTCCAGGCGGGGCGGAAGTGGACTCCGACGATCGGTGTGCCGGGACCGATGTTCTGGGCGGCGACCGGAATGGTGGTCGCGTCCCTGGCCCTCACCGTCGGTGCCGAGCCCCTCTGGAACCTGTCGACGAGGGCGGCGGAGAACCTGTCCGAACCGCTCAACTACGTCACCCAGGTGTTGGGGGGAGATGCCACATGAGTTCGGCCCGACGACAGACGAACCGCACCAGGCGGCAGTCGCCCCGGCAGCCGCACAGCGCCCGCGGATTCGTCCAGCAGCTGGTCCTGCTGTTCTTCCTCGTCCTGCTGTGGGTGATGCTGTGGGACACGGTGTCGGGACTGAGCATCCTCAGCGGGCTCGTCGTCGCGGTGATCATCGTGCGCGTGTTCTACCTGCCGCCCGTGATCCTCTCCGGCCGGTTCAACATCCTCCATGCGCTCGTCTTCGGGGGATGGTTCCTCTACTCGCTCCTGTACGCCTCGGTCGAGGTGGCGTGGATGGCGTTCCGCCCGCGCGCCGTGGGAGCCGGATCCGTCATCGCCTGCGACCTGCGGACCAGCTCCGACCTGCTGATGACGCTCATCGCCGACACCGCCAGCCTGATCCCCGGATCCCTCATCATCGACGCCGACCGGGCTCGGGGCGTGCTCTACCTCCATGTGCTCGACGCCGACTCGGAGGAGAAGGCGCTGGCCGCGAAGAGGCAGGTCTACCGCATCGAAGGGCTGCTCATCCGGGCCCTCGGCTCGCACCGTGACCTCGCCGAACTGAAGATGAACCCGGACCCGATGCGTCGTGCACAGGGAGGTGCGAGATGAGCAGCCCCGTCCTCGACGTCATCATCGTCGTCACCTCCGTGCTGCTGGCCGCCTCGGTGCTCCTGGCCCTCTACCGGGTGGTGCGCGGACCATCGATCCTCGACCGGATGATCGCCACCGACGTGGTGCTGGCCTCGATCATGTGCGGGCTGGGCGGATTCATGGCGCTCAGCGGCCGCACCGATCTGCTGCCCGTGCTCGTCGTGCTCGCGATGCTCGGCTTCGTCGGCTCAGTCAGCGTGTCCCGGTACGTGACCAAATCGGATTCGATGACCTCCGGCGCCGAGACCGGATCGCTCGGCGACTTCTCCGCCTCCGACTGGCACATGTTCTCCGACGTCGAGGAGCCGGTGTCCGCGGAGGCCAACGCGCAGTGGCCCGATGACGTCGCCCGGGGCATCGCCGACGTCAGCGACGGCCCACCCGGCACCACCGTCCCGGCCGAGGCCGACGACGAGGAGCACCAGTCCTCGACGAGGCCGGGAGCGGTCGACGACCATGATGAAAAGCTCACCGACGACGAGTCCGGGGTCGGCCCCGGACCCCGGGGCGACGGGGGAGGAGGCCGTGATGGCGGCTGACATCATCTCGGCGGTGCTCGTCCTCCTCGGCGGGGTGCTGTCCCTGGCCGCGGGAATCGGAACGCTGCGGTTCTCGGACCTGCTCTCGCGCATGCACGCGAGTGCGAAGCCGCAGGTGCTCGGCCTGATCCTGGTCGCGATCGCGATCGGCATCCAGTTCCCGACCTGGGCGACGGTGACGACTCTGGCGATCATCATCTCGTTCCAGCTCGTCACGATCCCGGTGGCCACCCACATGGTCGGGCGCGCGGGTTATCGCACCAAGCACCTGCGCCGTTCTATGCTGTACCGAGACGAACTGGCCGAAGCCGTCGAACGGGCGGAGGCCAGGGAGATCGCCAGGGAACGCAGAAGAGAGCACGGAACGGACGAGAATGACGGCTGAGCGGCAGCACGACTCCAGGCCATTGGTTCTCGTCGCCGACGACGAACCCGATGTGCTCGGGGCGGTCGTCCCGTTCCTCGAGAGGTCGGGCTTCCGGGTGCTCGCCGCCGGCGACGGCGTCCTCGCCCTCGACGAGATCCACCGCCACCGCCCCGACGTCTGTGTGCTCGATGTGCTCATGCCCGGCGCCGACGGCCGGCAGGTCCTGCGGCAGCTGCGACGGGAGGAGAACTGGGTTCCCGTCCTGCTGCTGACCCAGGTGGGCGAGGCGGTGGAACGCGCGATGGCGCTCGAAGAGGGTGCCGACGACTACCTCAACAAACCGTTCGACCCCCATGAGCTCGTCGCCCGCATCCGCGCCGTCCTCCGTCGCACCCGCAATGACGGCCCGCCACTGGCCACCGCCCCCATGCTGGTCTCGAGCTTCGGTCTGCGAGTCGACCGGGTGGGACGACGGGCCTGGCTGGGCCAGCGGGAGCTCGTCATCACCCCGAAGGGCTTCACCCTGCTGGAGTACCTGATGGTCCACCGCGACGAACTCATCGAACGCAGCCGGCTGCTCGAGGTCCTGTGGGGATTCGAAGAGGCGGTCGGCACCCGGGCGGTCGACTCCCGCGTCGCCGAGCTGCGCCGCGTGCTCGGCGAGGACGCGGCCGAGCCGCGCTGGATCGCGACCGTGCAGGGGCGCGGCTATCGCTTCGTCGGTGAGGTCCGGGGCGAGGAAGGTCAACGGTGACTATGACGGAGTTCCTGGTCATCGAGGTTCAGATCTGGCTGTTCCTGCTCCTGCTGGTGCTGGTCCTGGCGGGACTGGGCGTGGGCGCGTACTTCGCGTGGCGGCACCTGCGCAGGCGTGAGGAACGGATGCGCGAGGCGGTCGAGACGGCGGCCGCCGAGGAGTCGACGGCCAAACGCAACCGCATGCTCATCCGCCTCGACCATGAGCTGAAGAACCCCCTCACGGCCCTGCGCACCTCCGCGGCGAGCATCCGTGAGATCGCGCGCGACGGCGGCTCGATCGCCGAGGTGGAGCCGGCCGCGAAGCAGGTCGACGTGTCCTCGCGCCGGGTCGCCCGGCTGCTCGCCGACCTGCGCAAGCTCGCCGACGTCGAGACGCGGGTCATCGAATACGCTCGCGTCGACCTCGATCGCCTCATCCACCAGGCGGTGGAGGACGCGTCGACGGCACCGGGCGCGGAGGACCGGATGATCGTGGCGACCGTGGCCCGTGCGCCCTGGCGCCTGCCCGAAGTCGCAGGTGACGAAGACCTCCTCCTCACCGCGATCCTCAACCTGCTCGGCAACGCGCTCAAGTACTCCTCGCAGGGGGAGGTCGTCGAGCTGCGCGCCAATGAGCAGATCATCGACAACCACCGCTGGGTCGTCGTCGAGGTCGCCGACACCGGCAGCGGAATCCCGCTGGCAGAGCAGGAGCAGGTCTGGGACGAACTCTCACGCGGCTCTCGCGTGCGCGCGGTCGCCGGTTCCGGGATGGGCCTGTCGCTGGTGCGCGCCATCGTCACCCGCCATGGCGGATCCGTCCAGCTGTTCAGCCAGGAAGGGGTGGGCACCTCGGTGCGGATGGTGCTGCCCGTCCTCGGCGACGCCGCCTCGGTCACGGCACCCCAGATGTCCGACGACGTCAACCGGGCAGCGGCCGGGTCGCACCCGGTGCAGCCGGTGCAGAACCCGGACATGCGCCATGCCCCGGGCTTCCTGCCGCCCCGGCAGCCGAGCGAAGCCGAACTCCAGGGCCGGATCCTCGGCACCCCGAGGCGCACGTCGAAGCGCCGCCTCGAACGCGTCGACGGCACCCTCGTCAACCGGTCGACCGGAGAATCCGTCGGCGGTCTGTTCCCGCCCGACTCCGGTCAGCACTCCCAGTTCAAACCGGGACCGAACGCCGGACGCCCTCCGGCCGGCACCGGCCCGGTGGGGCCGTTGCCCGGCCTTCCGCCGCAGCCTCCGCAGCCGCCTCACAACCCCTCCCGGCCCTACCCCAGTCGCCGTGACCTGCGCTCGGGGAACCACTGATGACCTCCCGGACCAGGACGCCGGTCGCGCTGAGCGCGGCGGTGGCCGCGCTCGGACTGCTGCTCAGCGGCTGCTCGGCCCTCCACATCCGCACCGCGGAGCAGGACTCCGGTCCGCTGCGCGTGGCCGTCGAGGAGAGCCCCGGTGAGGACATCCGTCCCGAGCCCACCGACGGGGCGATCCCAGCGGGGATGAGCAGGTCATCGTTCCACCTCGGCGCGGAGTGCCCGGTCACGGTCAGCTTCGCCGTCGGGCCCGACTGGATCCCGAGCTCGAGCACCGACGCATTCCACGTTCTCTCCCGGGGCGAGACGATCAGCAGCAGCGACGTGATCACGGTCAACTGTTCACAGGCCTTCGACGACTCCCCCCGCGCCGTCGTCGACTCGCAGAAGAAGTACTCCTTCTCCGAACAGGGATCCGCAGTCACGGCCGAACGCACCGGCAGCCTCGAGGCAGGGTCCTACTGGACCTACCAGGGCGTCCTCGGGCCCGACGAGATCTTCGCCATCAACACCAGGCCCACCGTGATCTACGGTGCGCGAGTCGGCTACCAGACCAACGGACGCCTCGTTGACATCGCGGTCGAGATGCGGGCGCTCGAGAGCGACCCGGAGGCGGCCGAGGACTTCAAGCAGATGCTGCCCACCGTGACGATCGACGGGAACATCCTCGACACCCCGACATTCCGATGAGCCCGCCCGCCGGTGCAACGCCCGCCCCGCCTGCGGGTTCGACGCCTGGCCCGCCCGCCGGTGCGACGCCCGGCCCGCCCGCCGAGCTCATCGTCCACAACGCGGTCATCCTCGACGGCGACCCGACCACGTTCACCCCTGACTTCGCCGATCACTGGCTCGCCGCCGGCGGCGGAGTGATCATCGCCCGTGGCCGCGGCTCCGGTTGGACCCATGTACCGGTCTCGACCGCCGCGACGGTCCTCGACGCGGCGGGTGCCTTCCTCGCCCCGGCCTACGTCGACATCCACTGCCACGGTGGCGGGGGATGCAGCGCCGAGGACGGTGAGGCCGGGCTGTCGCGCCTCCTCGACGTCCACCGCGCCCACGGCACCCGCGGCCTCGTCCTGTCCTACGTCTCGGACTCGATCGAGGGCCTGTGCGAGTCCCTGACCGTCGGGTCCCGATCGGTGGGGTCGAATCCGGCCCTGCTCGGCCTGCATGCCGAGGGCCCGTTCCTCGCGTCCGACTTCAGGGGCGCTCATGCGCCGGCGGCACTCACCCACCCCACCGCCGAGGCGGTCGACCGCATCCTCGAGGCCGCCGGCGGGACTCTCGCCCAGATCACACTCGCCCCCGAGCTCCCCGGCGCGCTCGAGGCGATCGGCCGCTTCACCTCGGCGGGAGTGACCGTGGCGGTGGGACACACCGCGGCGACCTACGAGGAAGCCGCCGAAGCCTTCGCCGCCGGCGCGAGCGTACTGACCCACACCTTCAACGGGATGCCCGGAATCCACCACCGCAGCCCGGGCCCGATCCTCGCGGCCGTCGACGCCGCGCACGTGACCCTGGAGCTGATCAACGATGGAGTCCATGTCGCAGCCGCGGCGGCCCGGATGATCACGGCACTGGCCCCGGGGCGGGTGGCGCTGATCACGGACTCCACGGCGGCAACCGGGATGGGCGACGGCGACTACCGTCTCGGCCGCCTCCCGGTCCGGGTCGAGGACGCCCAGGCACGGGTGCTCGGGACCGATGGTGCGCTCGGAGCGCTCGCCGGGTCCACTCTGAGCATGGACGACGCCGTGGCCCGGGCGGTGGCCGAAGTCGGGATGAGCCCGGTGGAGGCGGTGCGGGCGGCGAGCCTGGTGCCCCTGCGAGCGCTGGGCCTGGTCGCCGAGGACGTCGAGTGCCTGCTCCACGTCGGGATGCCGGCGGACTTCCTCCTGCTCGATGACGACATGAGCATCCGCCGGTCCTGGATCGGCGGAGACCGGGTTCCTCGCTGAGCCGGGCACATGGCACGATAGAGGCCATGGATGCCCTGCTCCTCATCGACACGGATGACATCAGCTTCACCTCCGAGGAGGCGGCGGAGACCCTCTACGGGATCGTCGCCCGGACGCGCGCCGTCGGCGGCGTCCTGATCTTCGCCTCGACCAATGACGAGGTCGCCGACCGCGAGGACGAGGATCTCAGCGTCTTCGTCCCCGACGAGGAGGACCTCGTTCTGCGGTCGGAGAGCCCGGACATCTTCGAGGGCATCGAGGACCTCGCCGCCGGCCTGCACGACCTGGCCGTCGACCGGATCGTCTTCGCCGGCGCCGACGACGGTCCCGGCTCAGTGTGGGCCTCGGCGATGGCCGCGCTGGTCTGCAACTTCGACGTCATCATCCTCTCCGATGCCGTCGTCGACGGTGAAGGCCGGCCAGTCGACTGGTTGGAAGCAGCGGGGGACGCCGGCGCGATGGTCAAGAAGACCGAGGACACCTGGTTGCGGATGTAGACCTGCTCGCCGCAGTCTGCTATCGCCTTGTGGTCACTGACCCGAGGGAAACCGCCTGATTCTCCTCACGAGTCGGCGGAGAGGCGACGCCCACGACCCGGGCAGCGCAGAGCTGCGGCCCCCGGAATCCGTTCCGGGGGCCGCAGTCTGTGGTTGAGCAGCGTGCGCTCGCGCGGCAGCTGTTCGCGCCGAGCAGGGGATGACCGTGAAGGATCCCTACTCGGTGACGATGCCCTCGTATGCGTCGGGGTGGTTCTTCAGCCACTCCGCGACTGCCTGGTCGCCCTTGTCCTTGTGCTTGTTGACCACAAGGTCCTCGAGCGAACCGTATTCCGCATCATCGAGTTTGATCTTGGCGATGTAGTCCGCGGCCTCGGGGAACTCCTCGGAGAAGCCCTTGGTCGCTGTGAAGTGCAGCTTCTCCGGAGATCCCATGGCGCCCTTGGGATCTTCGAGATCCTTGACGTCATAGGTGTTGTTGGCCCAGAACGGGCGCCAGAGCGTGACGACGATGTCCTCCTTGGCATCGATGGCATTGCTGAGCTCTGTGAGCATTGCCGCCGTTGAGGACGTGACGAGCTTGTACTCGCCATCGAGACCGTACTCGGGCATCATCGAATCCTGGGTGGCCTTCGTCAGGCCCGCACCGGGTTCGATTCCGACGATCTTCCCGTCGAAGCGATCGGCCTTTCCTTTGAGGTCCTCGATGGAATTGATGTCTTCCACGTAGGAGGGAACGGCGATGGTGAGCACCGCATTGTCGTAGTAGGCTCCGACGTCCTCGAGGTCGTCGCCGTACTCGTCCATGTACTGCTTGTGGGTGACCTCGGGCCACGACGAGGGGTACATGTCGACGTCTCCGTTGGCGACTCCGGCATAGAGGACTGCGGCATCGCTGAAGGTCTCCGTCTCGACATCGAAGCCCATCTTCCCAAGCTGGTCCTCGAGCAGATAGGAGATGCTCTCGCCGTCGGTCCAGCCGGTGACGTAGCCGAGTTTGATGGTTCCCTTGTCGCCTCCGCCACCGCCGCTGTCTTCACTCGCCTGCTGCGAGCAACCGGTGAGCGCCAACGCCAGTACTGCTCCTGCTGCGGCGATCTTGGCGCCGAGATGCTTCTTCATGGTGTTCCTTTCCTCGAATCACTTCATTGGGTAGTCGTGGGATCTCATTGGATGGTCGTGGAACTTCGGTGGTCTGGGGTGGAGCGGCCTCATCCCTGGGCGGGGTGAGCCAGAGCGGCCGCCTTGGCGGCTTGATCGACCTCTGCCTTCGACGCCGCTTCGGCCTGTGCCGAGTTCCTCCGCTTGAGCGTGCCGAGCAGCGAATTCGGATAGTCCTTGGCGGTGCCCAGTGCCGCGGTCACCCGGTCGAGATAGACCGCGATGATGACCACGCCGAGGCCGGCCTCGACGCCGAGAGGCAGATTCTGGGTGGCCACCGCCTCGACGACGTTCTTGCCGAGCCCATCGGCGCCGACGAAGCCGGCGATGACGGCCATCGCCAGTGCCAGCATGATCACCTGGTTGATTCCGGCCATGATGGTCGGAGTCGCCAGCGGCAGCTGGACCCCGCGAAGGATCTGACCCGGAGTCGCTCCGAATGCCTGACCGGCTTCGACCGTCTCGGAGTCGACTCCGCGAATGCCGAGCTCGGTGAACCGCACTCCCGGCGGCAGCGCGAAGATCACGGTCGAGACGAGGCCGGGAACGACACCGATGCTGAAGAAGGTCACTGCCGGAATCAGGTAGACGAAGGCGGGCATCGTCTGCATGAAGTCGAGGATGGGTTTGACGATGGCTGAGACAGTGTCATTGCGTGCGGCCAGGATGCCGACGGGAATGGCGATGAAGATCGCGATCACTGCGGCGATGATGATCAGCGCCAGCGTCTGCATGGAGGCGACCCATTGGCCCATCGTCATCACGAAGAACATCGCGATCAGGGTTCCCACGGCCATCTGCCATGATCGCAGCACCCAGCCGATCAGTGCCAGCAGGATCATGATGACCAGGGGGTGAAGGTCGACGAGCACCTCGGTCAGCGATTCGATGAGGAACCGGAAGAGGAAGGTGAAGAAGTCGAACAACCAGTCCAGGTTCTCCTTGAACCAGTCGAAGACGACATCGACCCACTCGCCGATCGGAATCCTGATGTTCTCCATTAGACGCTCTCCCTCGAAGTCACTGATCCGGGCACTGTCTCATCCTCGGACTCCGCCAGGACCTGGTCGATGACCCCCGTGTCCACAGGGACCGGACGGTCGTGATGCTCCTCGTGCTCGCCGGATTGGCTGCCGAGGGCGGCAAGCAGGGTGGCTCTGGGCACCACCCCGACGAGCTGTCCCTCGTCATTCGTGATCGGAATCGGCAGAGGTGTCTCGGCCGACGGGAGGAAGAGATCGATGAGCAGGTCATCGGGTCCAGCCGTCTGGGTCACCGGTTGGATGATCCCGTCGAGGGTGGTCGCGCCGCGGCGGATGTGGTCGATCGAATCGCGATCGAAGACGACGCCGAGGAACTTCCGGTCCCTGTCGGTGACGTAGACGGCAGCCGAGTTGCTCTCGCGCATGCTGCGCAGGGCGACCCGCGGTCCGTTCTGATCCGTGACGACCTGGCGGGGCTTCTCCATCACATTGTGGGCGGTGAGCACCCGGGCTCGATCGACGTCCTGGACGAACTGGGCAACGTAGTCGTTGGCAGGGTCGGTGAGGATGTCCTCCGGGGTGCCGATCTGAACGATCCGGCCGTTGCGCATGACCGCGATCCGATCCCCGAGCAGCATCGCCTCATTGAGGTCGTGGGTGATGAAGATGATCGTCTTCTTGAGGTCGCGCTGGAGTTCGATGAGCTGTTCCTGCATCTCGCGCCGGATCAGCGGATCGAGGGCGGAGAAGGCCTCGTCCATGAGGAGGATGTCCGTCTCCGCGGCGAGAGAGCGGGCGAGGCCGACGCGCTGCTTCATTCCACCGGAGAGCTGTCCGGGGAACTTGTCGCCCCAGCCCTCGAGGCCGACGACCTTGAGCCAATGGTCCGCTCGTTCGGATCGTTCGGCCGCCGGCACTCCCCGGATCTCGAGCGCGTACGCGGCGTTGTCCCGCACCGTCCGGTGCGGCAGCAGCGCGAAATGCTGGAACACCATGGAGATGTGTTCGTTCCGGACCCGGCGCAGGGTTGCCGGGTCCGCCGTCGCCGTATCCGTGCCCAACACTTCGACCGACCCCGACGAGGGAGTCCAGAGGCCGTTGATGGTTCTGATCAGGGTGGATTTGCCGGACCCGGACAGCCCCATGACGACGAAGATCTCGCCGGCTTCGACCTCGAAGCTGGCATCGATGACGGCCGCCGTACCGAGCTTGGTCAGTTCATCCCGGTCGGCCCCATCCTTCAGCCGTCGGATGACTTCATCCGGGCGCTTGCCGAAGATCATGTAGACATTCGACGCTTTGACTACGCTCACGCATTTCCTCCTTGAAATCGTGACTCCCCGCCAAGCAGAGTGGGGTCACGCCGTTGGTGCAGGAGGACCGATCCGAGACGAAGTCTGTTCGCGTTCCTCTTCACTCCCGGGCCAATTCTGTTTCCACTGCGAGCCATTGGACTCCGGCAGCGGACTCCTCCGCTGGTTTCGGGCTCCAGCCTCATCTCGCCGCCGAAAAGCCGAACGCAACAGCGGCGAAGTTCTTGACTCGCTCTAGAAGTCTCGCATCGATCTGTCACTGCAGACGTCATCATGTGTCATCGTACGCATTTTGTTATAAACCAATGCCTGTTGTGTAGTTATGCCGTCCGCACCCTCTGTGCCTTCCGCGCCTTCCACAGCTTCGCGCTTCGCGGGTGAGTTCGATCGTGGCCTCAACCATCCCTGTCGGTGAGGAATCCGATGATCTCCGGGGTGACCTGCTCGGCGAACTCCTCGAAGAACCCGTGTCGGCCGCCCGGGAGGATGACCACGCAGGAGTCGGGAATCCGCTCATCCATCGCCCGGGCGTTCTCGACGGGGTTCATCTGGTCGGCGTCCCCGTGGATGATGAGGGTCGGGGCCGTGATCTCGGGCAGCCGCGCCCAGGCGTCGTGCTCAGCGCTGATCCGCAGATGCGCGCTGGTCTCCTCGGCGGTCATCGAGTCATCGCCGAGGAGTCTGCTGTCCTCGGGCCGGCCCGGCCAGTCGGGGGTGTAGAAGAGCGAATGGAGGTATTCCACATACTCGCGGCCGCGCAGACGGGCCAGGGCACGGCCCACGTCCCGGGGGCGGGGGACCGCGCCCGAACCGCCCGGGGCGGTGCAGGCCAGCACGAGCGCGTCGACCCGCTCCGGATGGTTGATCGCGACCATCTGCGCGATGCGTCCGCCCATCGAGGTCCCGTAGACATCCGCGCTCGGGATGCCGAGGAAGTCGAGGACGTCGATGGCGTCGGCGGCGAAGCTGGTGCTCGACGGCTCACCGATCCGGCCGCGGCTGCGTCCGGTCCCGCGGTAATCGAACGTCACCGTGCGGAACTGCGGCTCGAACTCGGCACGGGTGCTCTCCCACCACGTGTGGGAGTTCGACTGTCCCTGCAGCATCAGCAGTGCGGGCGCTCCGGCGGGCCCGCTGACCTGGACTGCCAGGGGAAATCCGTCTCGAGTGGTCGTCATCAGGTGATTCATCACGGGTCCTTTCGTCGCTGCGTTCACTCTAAGTCCATCGCCCCTTCTGCGGCCGGTCCCGGCGACATACGCTTGGACCCATGAAGCAACTGCCGTTCCTCAGCACGTCACCGAGCTGGTCCCCGGCCGGATTGAATCCGCGCCGACCCGCGATCATCGTCCCGGTGCAGGGCGCCGAGGCCCACGACCTGCATCTCAATGCGACGCGGATCGCCGCCACCGGGGTCGTCGATATCATCGAATGGCGTATCGATCCGGTGCTCGCGCGAACCTCCGCCGCCGAGGTGGGTGATGCTCAGACCCCCGATTCCTCGGTCGCCGAGGTGATCCTCGAGCTCGCCCCGAACGTGCTCTCGGCGGGTCTTCCGGTGCTCGTCACCCTGCGCACCGGGTTCGAGGGCGGTGCCGCCCGGATGAGTGAGGACGCCTATCAGGCGGTCCTCGGGAAGATCGTCGCCGGCCTGACCGCCGTCTCGACCGTCCCGATCGCCGTCGACGTCGAGATCGACCGGAAGGCCTCGGAGACCCTGATCGCCGCGGCCCATAGCCATGAGATCAAGGTCGTCGCCTCCCACCACAACTTCGACTCCACCGATTCGCGGGAGACCCTGGCCGCGAGGTTCGATCTCATGGCGGCCGCCGGGGCCGATGTCGCGAAGATCGCGATGATGCCCGAGACCACCCACGATGTCACCGCGGTCCTCGACGCCCTCGCCGAGGCGGATGCTCGGCTGGCGTGCCCCGTGCTCGGAATCTCGATGGGGGAGCTCGGCCGTGCGAGCCGGATCCTCGGTGCCGACTTCGGCGGCTGTGCCACCTTCGCCCAGTTCGGGCTGGCCTCGGC
>JAPSIC010000041.1 GCA_031179165.1 Brevibacterium sp. | reverse complement strand
TGGCTGCGAATACATTTTCGAACTATCGTCAGCGCCAGGCTCAGATGACGCGCGAGCGCATCGTCGCCGCCGCACGTCGGCTGATGAGTGAACGTGGATGGTCGGGCGCGACGGTGGAGTCCATCGCTGAGGAGGCCGGGGTCGCAACCCCAACCGTCTACGCCGTGTTCGGCAACAAGCGCAATATCCTCAAGGCGATGCGCGAGACGATGGTGCGTGACGCCGATATCGCCGAGCTCATGGCTCAGGCCGCCGCTGAACCGTCGGCCGACCGGCGGCTCGAGCTGTGGGCAACGCTGGTCCGGCGGCAGATGGAGACCAGCTTCGATGTGATCTCCATCCATCGGGAGGCGGCACGATCCGACCCCTCCGTAGCCGAAGCCCATCGGCGGGTCCTCGACCATCGGGCACGGGTGCTCCGCGAGTTCGTCGACGGCCTGCGCGAGCACCTCGCCCCTGGACTCGATGTCACAACCGCCACAGATGTGCTGTGGGCGTTCTCCACGGAAGGGCTCTGGCACGAGTTCACCGGCGAACGTGGGTGGACTCCTGATGCCTTCGAACAGTGGTTGGCGACGACGCTCAGACAGCAGCTCCTCGCCGGCGGGTGATCCGCCGCACACCTGCCTCAGCTGACCCGGTGAGGTGAGCGGGTCGATGCTCGCGCTGCAGCGGGTTCCCCTCTGCCCTGGACAGATCCAGGGTCGCGCTCGGGGATGCGTCCCCGCAGTTCCAGGATATCGCCCCTGAGGGGGCTTGCCGCAAGGCCCGGGGGCGGGGCGATGATGGACGACACCGCTCGACCCGGACCGTCGGGACGAGCATCGGACAGGGAGGTCTCATGGCGGAGGTGATCATCATCGGGGGAGGTCCCACCGGGATGATGCTGGCAAGCGAGCTGCGGCTCCACGAGGTGGACGTGCTGGTGGTGGACAAGGACCCCGAGCCGAGCCCGCTGATCCGTTCGCTGGGCCTGCATGCGCGCAGCATCGAGATCCTCGACCAGCGCGGTCTGCTCGAGCGGTTCCTCGCCCACGGCCGGAAGCACCCGATCAGTGCCAGTGCCTTCGCCGGGATCGAGGCGGTGACGTCGATCTCCCTCGACACCGCGCACGACTACCTGCTCGGGATCCCGCAGACGATGACCGACCGGTTGCTGGCCGAGCGAGCCGTCGAGGTCGGCGCGGATGTGCGTCGTGGCCAGGAGGTCGTCGGACTCGACCAGGACGATGAGGAGGTGAGGGTCGACTTCGCCGATGGGTCGCGGCAGAGCGCACGATGGGTCGTCGGCTGCGACGGCGGGCGCAGCCTGGTCCGTTCGCGGCTGGGATTCGCATTCCCCGGCGAGGCGGCTCGGACGGAGTGGATCCTCGGCGAGGTCGCGGTGACGATGCCGCCCGACGAGGTGGCGGCGATCGTGGAGGAGGTGCGCAGGGCCCATCGCGGATTCGGCATCGGTCCTGCCGGGAACGGACGGTTCCGGGGAGTGGTCCCTGCCGCCACGGTGTCCGAGGACCGCACCACCCCGCCGAGCCTGGATGAGTTCAGGGCGCAGCTGCGGGCCTACGCCGGCACCGACTTCGGTGCCCATTCGCCGCGCTGGCTGTCCCGGTTCACCGACGCCACCCGCCTGGTCGAGCACTACCGCAGCCGGCAGGTGCTCCTGGCCGGGGACGCCGCGCACGTGCATCCGCCGCTGGGCGGGCAGGGGCTCAACCTCGGCATCCAGGACGCGTTCAACCTCGGGTGGAAGCTCGCCGCCGAGATCAAGGGCTGGGCTCCGGCCGGACTGCTCGACACCTATGAGCTCGAGCGCCGACCCGTCGCGGCGCAGGTGCTCACCGCCACGCGGGCGCAGTCGGAGCTGATCTCGCCCGAACCGGGACCGCAGGCGGTGCGACGCCTGCTCACGGAGCTGATGCGGTTCGAGGACGTGAGTCGCTTCCTGCTGGAGGCGGTGACCGGGATCGGGATCCGCTACCCGTTCGGCGATGGTCACGACCCTGAGGGCGGGCACGGACTCATCGGCCGACGACAGCGAGACATTCCGGTGGGGGCGGGCCGGCTCTACGAGCTGATGCACCAAGGGCGCGGGCTGCTGCTCGACCGGACGGGACGGCTGACGAGCGCCGGCTGGGACGACCGAGTCGACCGGGTCGCCGCGAACACCACCGAGATGGAGGCCCCGGCCGTGCTGCTGCGCCCCGACGGGCACATCGTCTGGGCGGGAGCGGCACAGGAGGAGCTGGAGGACACGCTGCGCAGCTGGTTCGGTCGCAGACTGCGGGACCCGGTCCGGTCGCCCGCCGAACCCGGGCCACGTGAATGACCGCCGGCCCCGGACCGAGAGGTCCGGGGCCGGGGCAGTCCTCTGCGGCGCGGCCAGGTGGCGCTGCGGGCAGGAGAGCTCCTGCCGGGGTCAGGAGCCGGTGATGGCGATGCGGCGCGGTCTTGCCGCTTCGCTCTTCGGCACCCGGATGCTGAGCATGCCGTCTTCGAGCGTCGCCTCGACATTGTCGGCGTCCACCGCGTCGGGCAGCGACACCTGGTACCGGAACCGACCGACCCTCCTCGTCCGGTGACGCAGCAGTCCGTGCCGCTGCCTCTCCTTGAACTCGCCGGAGACGACCAGCTCGGTGCGGACGAGTTCGATCGTCACGTCATCACGTCGGACTCCCGGCAGCTCCACCTCGACGACATAGGCGTCATCGGTCTCGGACACATCAGCCAGCGGCGACCAGGCGGAGAGGCTGGAGTCCAGGCGGCCGAAGGCCGAATCCATCCAGCGGCCCATCTGGGCCGACAGGTTCTCCAGCTCCCGGAACGGCGCCCACCGATCCACTGTGCTGTTCGTCGGCAGAACGGACAGTGACATGATTCCCACCTCCAGCTCGTGTCTGTTGTCATCGGCGCCCGGCTGTGGGCGCCGTCACCTTCGGCAACGCATCTCCGGCGGTCCCTATTCCCAAGTTGAGCGTCTTCCGCTCAAGGTGCGTGCGGGTGGGCCGGGGGCGGTCGGCTGCCGCGACCGAATCGTCTTCGATCGTGGTCGAGGTTTGAATCGATCGGCAGGTTAGCCTATCCTCAGTTCGTTCTGTTGTTTTTCGTGAAGTGGGGACCCATGTCAATTGCTCGATCTCTCAAGCGGTGCTCGGGCCTCGCCGCCGCCGCCGTGGTGCTTGCGCTCTCGGGGTGCGGGGCCTCGGAAGTCGTCGAGCAGGATCAGTCCGCCGCCCAGGGAGAGGGCACGACGGAGTACCCGCTCACGATCGAGAACTGCGGTCGTGAGGTCACGATCGAGCAGGCCCCGCAGAATGTCGTCTCGCTCGACCAGAACTCGACGGAGATCCTCCTGTCGCTCGGACTCGAGGACCGGATCGCGGGCACCGCGTCGTGGACCGACCCGATCCTCGACTCCCTCGCCGAGGCGAACGAGAAGGTTCCCCGCCTGGCCGATGACGCCCCGACGTACGAAGTCCTCCTCGGCGCCGACCCGGACTTCGTGACCGCCTCATTCGGGCGCCACTACAACGAAGAGGGCGGCGTCGTCTCCCGTGACCGCCTGGCGGAGACCGGGATCGGGTCCTACCTGTCGCCCACCGACTGCGAAGGCGACATGAGCATCAACGGCGGCGGCACCCGCACGCAGCCCCTGACGCTGGAGTCCCTCTATCAGGAGATCCGGGACCTGGCCGCGATCTTCGACGTCCAGGACCGGGGGGAGAAGCTCATCGCCGATCTCCAGTCGCGCACCGACGCCGCCCTGGAAGGCGTGGACCTCCAGGGGAAGACCGTCGCGTTCTGGTTCGCCGACACCCGCACCCCTTACATCGCCGGCGGACTCGGGGCGCCGTCGATGCTGGCGAAGATGACGGGGATGGAGAACGTGTTCTCGGACCTCGACGACGACTGGCCGGCCACCGGCTGGGAGAGCTTCGTGGAGAAGGACCCGGAGATCATCGTCCTCGGCGACCTCCAGCGCGACCGGTTCCCGGGGGACCGACTCGAGGACAAGGTCGACTTCCTCAAGTCCGACCCCCTGACGAAGTCGATGGACGCCGTGCAGAACGAATGCTTCATCGCCCTCCACGGTGCGGAGATGAACCCGTCCATCCGCTCGGTCGACGGGCTGGAGAAGATCAATGCCTGGACCGAGAAGTCCGACGGCTGCGTGTCCGGTGCGAGCTGACATCAGCGCCCACCCCAAGGCGGGACCGGTCGTGGAGGCAGGATCGCGGCGAACCGTGCCGGGGACCGTCATCGCCGTCCTGCTCGGCCTCGGCGGCGTCGGGCTCTTCCTCGTCTCCGTCGCCGTGGCCGTGACGCTGGGGCCGGCCGACGTGTCGCTGGTCAATGTCCGCGACGTCGTCACCAACCACCTCGGCCTCACCACCATCCCCGTGCGCATCTCCGAGGACGCCATCGTGTGGCAGGAGCGGCTCCCGCGCGCTCTGGTCGCGGCGGCCTGCGGAGCGGGACTGGGAGTGTGCGGGGCGATTCTGCAGTCCCTGCTGCGCAACCCGCTGGCCGATCCGTTCATCCTCGGCGTCTCGTCGGGAGCGTCGACCGGTGCCGTCCTCATCGGCGTGCTGGGATTCGGCGGATCCGTGATCGGACTGTCCGGAGGCGCATTCATCGGCGCCCTCATCGCCTTCGGGTTCGTGCTGCTGCTCGCCAGGTACTCGACCGGGGGAACCGGCAGCATTGTGCTCGCCGGTGTCGCCAGCACCCAGCTGTTCTCGGCCCTGACCTCCCTGGTGATCTTCGGCTTCGCCGACTCGGACGAGACGCGGGGAGTGATGTTCTGGCTGCTGGGCTCCCTCGAGGGCATGCGCTGGGACGATGTCCGGCTGACCGTGATCGTCGCGGTCGTCGGGGTCATCGTCGCGCTGCTCCACATGCGCGGCCTCGACGCGTTCGCATTCGGTGAGGAGGTCGCGACCTCCCTGGGGATCAATGTCACCCGCACCCGCGTCGTCCTGCTCGTCCTCACCGCGCTGGTCACGGCCGCCCTCGTCAGCGTCGCCGGGGCGATCGGATTCGTCGGACTCGTGCTGCCCCACGCCGCCCGACTGCTGTTCGGGCAGCGTCACTCCCGGATCATCCCGGCCACCGCGGTCCTCGGTGCCCTGTTCATGGTCTGGGTCGACGCCGCATCCCGCGTCGCCTTCGCACCGACTCCACTGCCGGTCGGGGTCGGGACCGCGCTGGTCGGCGTGCCGGTATTCATGTTCCTGCTGATCCGACGGAGGAATCGACCATGACGCTGCAAGCCGAACGCGTGTCCTGGACACGGGGAGGAACCCTCGTCGTCGACGAGGTCAGCCTCCGGCCCCGGGAAGGGGAGATGATCGGGCTTCTCGGTCCCAACGGGTCGGGGAAGTCGTCACTGCTGCGGCTGCTGCAGGCCGTGTCCCGACCGGACTCGGGGATGGTGTCCCTGGACGGGGAGGACATCGGCACCGTCGGCAGGCGCGCCGTCGCCCGGCGGATCGCCGCCGTGACCCAGCACGCCGACACCGACACCGACATCACGGTCCACGACGTCGTCCGCCTCGGCCGGACCCCCCACCGGAGCTTCTGGGGTCTGGGCACGGGCGATGACGACCGGGTGATCCGTGAGTGCCTGGACCGGGTCGAACTCGGCGACAAGGCCGACCGGATGTGGACGTCCCTGTCCGGTGGTGAACGGCAGCGGGCGCACATCGCGCGGGCGCTGGCGCAGGAGCCGCGGGAGCTGCTGCTCGACGAACCGACGAACCACCTCGACATCCGCCACCAGCTCGAACTGCTCGACCTCGTCTCCGGTCTCGAGGTCACCAGCATCATCGCCCTGCACGACCTCAACCTCGCGGCGCTGTTCTGCGACTCCGTCGTCGTCCTCCGGTCCGGGCGCGCCGTCGCGGCGGGTCCTCCGGCGACGGTCCTCACCCGGGACCTGATCAACGAGGTCTACGAGGTCGACGCCGAGGTGGTGCCCGACCCGGCGACGGGCCGGGTCAGAATCTCCTTCATCGTGCCCGGCAGAGCGCAGGTGCTGCCGCTGCGGAGTGCTGCCACCGGCTGAGCTCGTGACTGCCGGTGCCGCTCGACTCAGAGGATCGGCTGCCCGCCGGTGACGGCGACCCTGGCGCCCGACACGTAGCTGGCTTCGTCGGAGGCCAGCATCACGTAGACCGGGGCCAGCTCGGCCGGCTGCCCGGCACGACCGAGCGGGGTCTGGGAGCCGAAGTCCTCCACCTGCTCCTCGGGCATCGTCGATGGGATCAGCGGAGTCCAGATCGGCCCGGGGGCGACGCTGTTGGCCCGGATCCCCTTCGGCCCGAGCAGCTGGGAGAGCGAACCGACCATGTTCGCGATTCCCGCCTTGGTGACGTTGTAGGGGAGCAGCTGCGGCGGCGGGGAATCGGAATTGACCGAGGTGCTGCCGATGATCACCGCACCCGCCTGCATGTGCGGGATCGCCGCTTTGGTCAGGTGGAAGAAGGCGTCGAGGTTCGTCGCCATCGTCCGATCCCATTCCTCATCGGGAATGTCCTCGACGGCCTCGCGGGTCATCTGGAACGCGGCGTTGCTGACGAGGACGTCGATCCGCCCGAACTCCCGCACGGCCGTGTCGATGATCGAACGGCAGTGGGCCGGTTCGGCCACGTCTCCGGGGACGAGCACGCATCTGCGTCCGGCCTCCTCCACCCACCGCTTGGTCTCCTCGGCGTCGTCGTGCTCATCGAGGTAGGAGATGAGCAGGTCCGCGCCCTCACGGGCATAGGCGATGGCGACGGCCCGGCCGATGCCGCTGTCGCCGCCGGTGAGCACCACCGCCTTGTCCCTGAGCCGCCCCGACCCGCGGTAGGTCTCCTCACCATGGTCGGGCTGCGGATCCAACTTCGCGGTGAGACCAGGGGGAGTCTGCTGCTGGGCGGGAATCCCGGACTGAGCGGAGGGCTGGGGCATTGGTTCTCTCCTTCGTTCGGATCGTCTCGGTGCCTGAGCCCAGTCTCCTGCTCATCGCCCGGCGGCGGAAGGGAGACCGTTGCCTCACCACCGCCGGTTGTGTCTCAGTCGTTGCCGGCGGGGTTCTTCCTGCTCTCACCGGCGCTCCGGCGCAGGTTCCGGGCCTCGGCGACGGCCTCCTCGTGCTTCCTGGCCTTCTTGTCGCTGGCCTTGGTGTCGCGGGCGGGGAGCTGGAGCTCCTCCTCGGCGTGGATTCCGGCCTGGAGCTCGCGGGCGCGCTCGATCTCACTGTCGAGCTCCGCCCCGAAGAGGAGGATCGCGTTGATGATGTAGACCCACAGCAGGAAGATGATGACGCCGGCCAGCGCCCCGTAGGTGGCGTTGTAGTTGCCGAAGTTCGCGACGTAGAAGAAGAAGCCGGCGGTCGCCAGCGCGGACACGATGATGGCGACGAACGCGCCGATGCTGATCCACCGGAACTTCGGCTGCCTGACATTCGGGGTCGCGTAGTAGAGCAGGGCCAGGAGGAACACGACGACGAAGGCGAGCACGAACCACTTCGCGATGCCCCACACCGTCAGCGCCGCGGAACCGAGCCCGATCACGTTGCCGATCGCCTCGGCGACGGGACCCGAGAGGACGAAGATCATCAGCGCGATCGCACCCAGCACGAGCACCACGGCGGTCAGGAGGTACATCTGCACGGTCAGCTTGACGATGCCGCGGCCCTCGGGGATGTCGTGGATGTCATTCATCGCCCGGCCGAAGGCCTTGATGTAGCCGGAGGTCGACCACAGGGCGGTGAGCAGACCGATGAGCAGGCCGAGGCCGGGAGCAGGGGTCGTCAGCACCGCTTCCACGGCCGGCCGCACCGAACTCCACGCGGACCCGGGGACGATCTGCTCCGCCTGGTCGAGCACCGATGTCACGGTCGAACCGCTCTGGCCGAACAGGCTGAGGATCGAGACGAGGGCGAGCAGGGCGGGGAACATCGAGAAGACGGTGCGGTAGGTCAGCCCGGCCGCGAGATCGGTGCAGCCGTCGTCGGAGAAGCCGCGGATCGAGGCCTTGAGCAGGTAGAGCCACGAGGGTGTGGTGATGTCGGTCGGGCTGTCGGGTTTGCGACCGTCCTCCGGGTGAGGCGCGTCTGCCGGGTCGTCGTTCCTTCGCTTGCGGACGATGTAGGACATTTCGGCTCCTCTTCGCAGTGGCAGCTCTGGGACAAGGTGCCTCGATCTTAACCGGATATCGCCGAGGTGGCCGGGTGAAAATCCGGCCCGGGTGCGTCACTCCTCCTCGCCGGAGCAGCCAGTCGGTCCAGACCCCTGGCTGCGCAGGCGCCGAGGGCGGATAATGGCCGGTATGGACCTGCTGCTCGAGCATGTGCCGGCTGCGCCGCTGCGGGAGCTGGTCGTGTCTGCGGTGGGCTATCGGTCCGGTCCGCTGCCCGGGGGCGTCCACCGCGGTCTGCCCTCATGCTCCTCGACCCTCGTCTTCGAACTCGCCGATGAGCTCATCGTGCATGCCGGACACGAGAGCGTCGCCGCTCACGGCGTCCTCGCCGGGCTGCACACCCGGCCCGTGACCATCGATGCGAGCCGAGCGCAGGAGGGCGTGCAGTATGCCCTCTCACCACTGGGGCTGCGGGCACTGCAGACGGTCGGCCCAGTCGAGCTGCGCAACCGAACGCTCGACCTCACCGACATCCTCGGTGCCGACGGTCGGCGTCTGCTCGCACAGCTGCTGGAGACGCACGACTGGGACGAGCGCTTCCGGCTCGTCGACGATGTGCTCATCGGACTCCTCGGCCGCCCGCCCGTGCGTCCGGAGGTCGGCGAGGCCTGGCGGCTCATCACCCACAGCTCGGGGCGCCTGCCGATCGCCGAGGTCGCGGCCAGGGTCGGCTGGGGCAGACGCCATCTGTCGGAGCAGTTCCGAGATGCCACCGGCCTGACGCCGAAGGAAGCCGCACGGGTGGCTCGCTTCGAAGCCGTTCAGGCTCTGCTCCGCCACCCGTGCCGCCGGAGCCTGGTCGACATCGCCGCCGTCTGCGGCTACGCGGACCAGGCCCACCTGTCTCGGGACTGGCGGGAGTTCTCCGGCGTGAGCATGGGCACCTGGCTGCGCGAGGAGCTCCCATTTCTTCAAGACCCGGCCCATGCTGCCGCTGCAGACTGAGGGCATGAACACCGAGCAGCAGAAGACACAGACCACTCCAGCTCAGCCCCTGCCGCCGCCGGCGCCGAACGTCTGGCCGACGGTCTCCTTCGCCGATGTCGACGCGGGCGTGCGTCTCCTCACCGAGGTGCTCGGCTTCGTCGTCACGGCGCTCCACCGCAGCGAGGACGGAACCGTCGACCACGCCGAGGCCCGGTGGCCCGATGGCGGCGGGATCATGTTCGGCAGCCGCGGCAAACCTGGCGACTGGGGATCACTCGGCGCGCAGGGAGTCTACGTCGTCGCTGCCAGGCCCGAGACCGTCGACGCGATCTGGAACCGCGTGCTGGACGATCCCGGCCTCGAGGTCGTCGAACAGCTCACCGACACCGACTACGGCTCCCACCAGTGCGGCTTCCGCGATCCCGATGGGAACCTGTTCTCGATCGGCACCTACAGGGGGCAGTGACCCCGGGCGGTCAGCACCCGGAGGCGGTGCAGCCGGAGGAATCCGATGAAGACGGCGACCGCTCCGATCGAGTTGAACGTCATCCGGGAGAGCCAGTGCCAGGTCTCGAACTCCTGGGCGACCCGGATGAGATGCTCGGCGGAGTGGACGGCCAGGCCCTCGACGAACATGACGTCGTTGCGAGGCCAGAAGAACAGCATCGACACGATCCCCTCGACCACCAGGGCGATGAGGCTGAGCGCGATCCACCAGCGCACCTCGCGCACGCGGATCGTCAGCAGCAGCGACACGGCGCCGAGGACCCAGCAGGCCATTCCGAAGGGCGGGAACACGTCTGCCGGCCCGACCACGGCGAGGAAGTCCATGGCCAGCGCCAAGGACCCGGGCGGATCGGCGAAGACATTGGGATAGATCATCAGGGTCTCGAGCACGATGGCCCCGAACAGGGTCATCATCACCCAGAGGTAGGCCAGGACGACGGGGAAGCGCAGCCGGTCGGCCGCGGACTTCAGTCGGGTGCGATTCGTGGTGGGGGTGCTCATGGCGGGTCTCCGATGTGAGGGGGGCGAACTGACGTCTTCGACGCTACTGCCCGGATGCGGGCGGGGGCATCGGTCGGCAGGCGTCTGTTCGGACTCCCCGGGGCGGTTCCCGCGATCTCCCGGAGGCGACGGCGCCGTCGCCTCCGGGAGATTCCCGTGCCGGGAGCCGCTGAGTAGTCTGGGACCATGACGGGCGAGAGACACGGGGAGAGCGCCGCGCGGGGCCGAGGCGACGACCGGCGCCTGGTGCTCGTCGACGCTGTCCTCGCGGTCGGCCTGACCCTGACCCTGGCCGTCGTCATCACCGCGGATCTGGAGGGGACCGGCAACGCCGGGCCGGGCGCCTACGTGTTCGCCGCCGGCTTCGGTGCCCTGGTCCTGGCCCGGCGCCAGGCCCCGCGGCTCGTCCTCGTCCTCACCCTTCTCGGCGTCTTCGCCTACTACATCTTCGACTGGCCGCCCATCGGCATCGCCCTGCCCGCGGTGCCGGCCCTGTACTCGGCGGCCGAGGCCAGCCGGACGCGGTGGGCCTCGGCCGCCGGCCTCGTCCTCGTCGCCGTGGCAGCCTTCGCCCGCCTGCACGAGGGCCTGCCCGCCGCATACCTCTACAGCTACGACCTGCTCACGGAGATCGCCCTCGCGGCCGCCGCGATCGCCCTCGGCGTCAGCGTCCGGTCCCGCCGTGAGATCCGGGCCTTCGAGCAGCGCGAGCGGCGGCGCCGGGCGGCCGACCAGCGCCGGGAGGCCGAGCAGCGTCTGCAGACCGAACGCGTCCGCATCGCCCGCGACCTCCATGACGTCATCGGCCACTCCATCTCCGTCGTCGCGGTGCACAGCAATGTCGCCGCCGAGGCGATCGGCCGGGACGACGCCGCGGCGGCCCGAGCCGTGGAGCAGGTCCGCAGGGCCGCCTCGGACACGATGCGCGAGCTGCGGACGACGGTGAAGCTGCTGCGCTCACCCGAGCGCCCGGAGTGCGTCGCCGTCGGACTGACCGGTCTGCCTCAGCTCATCGACCGGGCCCGCGAGGCCGGCCTCGACGTCGACGCCGACCTCACGGTCGCCGCCGGAGAGGTCGATGCCGCGATCGGCTCGGCGGTGCACCGCATCGTCGCAGAGTCGCTGACCAACGTCCTGCGCCACTCCCGGGCCGAGACCGCCCTCGTGCGTCTCCACCACGACGGTCGGCTGCTGCGCCTGCTCATCCGCGACGAGGGGCCGGCCGGCGCCCGACCGACGACATCGGGCGCGGAGGAACCGGATGCCGGCGGCAGCGGCATCGCGGGAATGGCGGAGCGGGTGAGACTCCTCGGCGGAGAGTTCGCCGCCGGGCCCGGACCCGACGGCGGCTTCGAGGTGCGCGTGAGCCTGCCGCGGAGGCTGAGCTGATGATCTCCGTCGTGGTCGTCGACGATCAGGAGCTGCTGCGCACCGGCCTCAAGGACCTCGCCGAGCTCGACGGGGACATCACGGTCGTCGCCGAGGCGGGAACCGGTCGCAGCGGACTGAGCCGCGTCCGCGAACTGCGCCCCGACGTCGTCCTGATGGACATCCGGATGCCCGAGATGGACGGGCTCGAAGCCACCCGGCACATCGTCGCCGACCCGAGCCTGGAGGGGACGAAGGTCGTCATGCTCACGACCTTCGACGAGGACGAGAACATCATCGAGGCGATCCGCTCCGGGGCCTCGGGCTATCTGCTCAAGGACATCTCCGCCCACGATCTGCGCGGTGCGATCCGCACCGTCGCCGCCGGGGACTCACTGCTCTCCCCATCGGTGACTCGCAAGGTCCTCGCCGACATCGCGGCCCGGCCCCACCGGCGGCTCGACGCCTCCGCCGTCGAGGCACTGAGCGACCGCGAACGGGAGGTCCTGCGCCACGTCGCACTCGGCCTGTCGAACGCGGAGATCGCGGCGGCCCTGTTCATCTCCCCGGCCACCGCGCGCACCTACGTGTCCCGTCTCCTCGGCCGCCTCGACGCGCGCGATCGCTCCCAGCTCGTCATCATCGGCTACGAGTCCGGACTGGTCGAACCCGGCGGCTGAGGCACTGACCTCGCAGCAGAACCCCTTGCCAATATCGAAGTCCTGGCACAAGAATGAGGAATGGCCGTCACACTGAGATCCCTCGAAGTCGCCGTTCCCGACACCGTGCTCATCCAATCCGAGGTCCGCGACGTCTTCGCCGCCCAACCCGGGGTCAGCGACCTGGCCAGACGGCTCATCGGCGCGGCCTTCAACTCCTCGGGGATCGAACGTCGCCACAGCGTCGTCGACGAGATGAGCTTCGATCACACCGCCGAGTCGCCTCAGTTCTTCGACGCCGCCCAGGCGCGGATCCTCAACCCCACCACGGCCACCCGCAACGCCATCTACGTCCGCGAATCCGTTCCCCTCTACGTCGACTCCGCCCGGGCCGCACTCGACGCCTGCCCGGACCTCGACGCCGGAGACGTCACCCACGTCATCACCGTCTCCTGCACCGGATTCTTCTCACCCGGCCCCGACTACCGGATCGTGCGGGAGCTGGGCCTCGCTCCCTCCGTGCAGCGCTACCACCTCGGCTTCATGGGGTGCTATGCCTCGTTCCCCGCGCTGCGCCAGGCGAAGACGATCTGCGACGCCGACCCCGATGCCGTCGTCCTCGTCGTCAGCGCCGAACTCTGCAGCATCCATGTCCGGGTCTCCGACGACCCCGACACGATCCTCGGCTCGTCCCTGTTCAGCGACGGGGCCGGGGCGGCGGTGATCACCGGCCGGGAACCGGGTGCCGGCCGGGGCCTGCGGCTCGACCACTTCGAGACCGTGCTCACCCCGGTCGGGGAGGAGGCGATGGCCTGGAACATCGGCGACCACGGCTTCGAGATGGTGCTCGGCACCTACGTGCCCAAGATCATCGACGACCACATCGTCGGCGCCCTCGACCCCCTGCTCGCCCACGACGCCTCGCTGACCGACCTCGACTACCGGCAGATCGAGCACTGGGCGATCCACCCCGGCGGCCGCAGCATCCTCGACAAGGTCGAACGGAGGCTCGAGCTCGACGAGGACCAGCTCACCCCTTCCCGGTCGGTGCTGCGCGACCACGGCAATATGAGCAGCGCCACGATCCTGTTCGTCCTCAAGCAGATCCTCACGCAGCCCGGATCCGGCGACGGTGAGCGCATCTGCTCGATGGCCTTCGGTCCCGGCCTGACCGTCGAGACCGGCCTGTTCACCACCGTCGGCGCCAACCCGTGATCGGACCCGATCTGCGCCGGCGCGACCTCCACGCCCGCGAGCTGATGGACGACCCCGACTGCGATCCGCGCAGGCTCGAGCGCACCTACGCCCAGTTCCGCATCGTCAACGGCATCGTCTCCGGCTGGCATCGGACGTATCGCAGCCTGCTCCGCCCCGTCCTGCGCCGAGGCGGTCCCACCACCCTCCTCGACATCGGATCCGGAGGCGGAGACCTGGCCCGCGCCCTGGCGAGATGGGCGGCCAGGGACGGTCACGACCTCCGCGTCACCGCCGCCGACCCCGACGACCGCGCCCATGCCTGGGCCACCCGGGCCCCGGCGGTCCCCGGCGTCGAGTACCGGCGGGCACTCAGCGCGGATCTGGTTGCGGCGGGGGAGTCGTTCGACCTGGTCATCTCCAACCACCTGCTCCACCATCTCGGGACCGAGGAGCTGCAGGCGCTGCTCGTGGATTCGCGACGGCTGGCCCGGATCCGGACCGTCCACAGCGACATCCGCCGCGCCCGTGCCGCCTACCTCCTCTTCTCCGCAGGCACCCGGCCGTTCTTCCCCGGCTCCTTCATCCGCGCCGACGGACTGACCTCGATCAGGCGCAGCTACACCAGCGCCGAACTGCGAGCCGTGGCCCCGGCCGGCTGGCAGGTCCACCGGCAGCGACCGTGGCGGAACCTCCTCATCCACGAGGCGAGGACCGCGCCCCGATGACGGACCACCGCTGCGAGGTGCTCATCATCGGCGGCGGCCCCACCGGTCTGGTGCTGGCCGGTCTGCTCGCCCGGCACGGCGTCGACGTCGCCGTCCTCGAACGCCGGGTCCGGCCCCGTCGGCACTCCCGCGCGATCGGCCTGCACCCGCCGGCGCTCGCGGTGCTGCGCGGACTCGGCCTCGACGAGGCGGCGGGATGCGAAGGGGTGCAGGTGCGGTCGGGCACGGGGTGGAGTCGCGGGCGTCTCCTCGGCGAGCTCAGCTTCGAGACCGCCTGGCCCGAGAGGCCCTATGTGCTCACCCTGCCGCAGCGGCGCACCGAGACCCTGCTCATCGACCGGCTCGCCCAGCTGTCGCCGACGGCGCTCCGCCTCGGCTGGGAGGTCACCGAGGTGACCACCGCCGACGACCACGTCCGCATCGCGGCCCGGCGCCCCGGCACCGGCGAGGCCGCCGCGTGGACCGCGCGGGTGGTCGTCGGCGCCGATGGACCCCACAGCCTGCTGCGCCGCAGCCTGGGACTCGCCGAGACCCTCACCGAGCTGCCCGACCGGTACCTGATGGGGGACTTCGCCGACCCGGACCCGACTCCGGTCGCCGCGATCCACCTCGAACCGGCAGGGGTCGTCGAGTCCTTCCCCCTGCCCGGCGCGATGCGCCGCTGGGTGGTCCACACCGGTCGGGTGCACCGGCCGGAGGATGCGACGACCCTTGCGACCATCATCGGGGACCGGCTCGGAGATGCACCGGACCCGGCCACGGCGACGATGGTCAGCGCCTTCGGCGTCCGACGCCGGTCGACGGCGCGGCTGGCGGCGGGGTCCGCGGTCATCGTCGGCGACGCCGCGCATGAGATCAGCCCGATCGGCGGGCAGGGGATGACCCTGGGCTGGCTCGACGCCCAGGCGCTGGTGCCGCTGCTCCTCGAGTCCTTGGCCTCCCGCACCCCGCTGCGGGCCCTGCCCGGAACCGGTCGCTTCGAACGTCGACGCCTCCGCGCGGCCCGTGCGGCCGCGAGGCAGGCCGAGCTCAACATGCGCCTCGGCCGACCGATGTCCCCGGCGGCGGCACGGTCACGCGATGGACTGCTGCGCGCGGCCCTGTCGACACCGGCCAGGGGTGCCCTGGCGCGAGCGTTCACCATGCGCCGGGCGCTGACGGGACCCGTGGACTGATCGGGCCCCCGGGCCGGCGCCGGTCTCAGGTGCCGCAGTAGGTCCGATAGGGCCCGAAGTCCCGGGGTGCCGGCGAGGCATACCGCTCGCAACCCGGGCGCTCGCCGTACGGGGAGGTGACGAGATCGAGGAGGAGGGTGAACGGTCCGAGGTCGCCGGCCGTCGTGGCGGCGAGGGCGTCCTCGACGAGGTGGTTGCGGGGGATGTAGACCGGGTTGGTGCGGTCCATCAGGTCGGGGTCGGGATCGGTCGCCTTCCAGCGGTCCAGCCACTCGGCGACCGCGCGCCCGCCCACGAGGGAGCGCACGGGCGCATCGTCGCCGCGAACGGCCGGGCTCAGGGCGCGGAAGAACGATGTGAGGTCGACCGCGTGCTCCTCGAGAACCGGGAACAGGTCGGCGGCCAGGGCCGAGGCGGCCTCGTCGGGAACGGTCCCCGACAGGCCGAGCTTGGCTCTCATCCCCGCCGTCCACGCGGCGCTGTAGCGCTGCCGGAACCCGCCCACGGCCGCCTCGGCGAGGGAGACCGCCTCATCCTGATCGTCCGCGAGGAGCGGGATCAGCGTCTCGGCGAACCGGGCGAGATTCCATTCGGCCGCCACCGGCTGATTGCGGTAGGAATAGCGTCCGGTCTCGTCGATCGAGGAGAAGACCGTGGCGGGGTCGAAGGCGTCCATGAACGCGCAGGGCCCGTAGTCGATGGTCTGACCGGAGATGGTCATGTTGTCCGTGTTCATCACCCCGTGGATGAAGCCGACGAGCATCCACCGGGCGATCAGCTCGGCCTGCACCCGGACCACACCGGTGAGCAGCGCCAGGTACGGGTTCTTCGCTGCCGCCGCATCAGGGTGGTGGCGATCGATCGCGTGGTCGGCGAGCCGGCGCAGAAGAGCGGTGTCGCCCTTCGCTGCGGCGAACTGGAAGCTGCCCACCCGCAGGTGGCTGCTCGCGATGCGGGCGAGCACCGCCCCTGACTGCGGACCCGAGCGGTGCACGGTGGCGCCCGTGGTCGTCACGGCCAGCGCGCGCGTGGTGGGAATGGTCAGGGCGTGCATCGCCTCGCTGATCAGGTATTCGCGCAGCATCGGAGCCAATGCCGCCAGACCGTCGCCGCCGCGGGCGAACGGGGTCGGTCCCGAGCCCTTGAGGTGGAGGTCGACGAGCCCGCCGTCGGGTCGCCGCAGCTCCCCGATGAGCAGGGCGCGACCGTCACCGAGGCGTGGGGAGTACCATCCGAACTGGTGACCGGAGTAGGCCTGGGCGACCGGCGCGGCGCCGGCGGGGACGAGTCCGCCGGTGAGCAGCCGGGCCCCGTCGGGCGAGCGCAGCTGCCCCGGGTCGAATCCGAGGTCGAGGGCCAGGGCCTCGCCCAGCACCAGCACCTCGGGGGCAGGGAACTCCTCGGCGCGCCAGGGGATCGCCATCTCCGGGAGTTCACGGGCGAAGACGGTGTCGAAGGTGATCGCCGAGGCGACTGCGCTGCTCATCTCTCAAGAGTAGTTGCCGGGACCCGCGACGTCACCGCCTCATCCGAGGCCGTTCTCGCTCAGCCAGTCCCCGACGATGTCCGCGGCCGGGAGCTTGTCCTCCGTGCTGCGGGAGTTGAGCTCCATCAGCTCGCCCGTGGTCAGCTTCGCGCTCACCTCGTCGACCACCTCGGCGGCGGAGTCGTCGATCGCATCGCTGGCCACGGGCACGACATGGGAGGCGAGGAACAGGCCCCGGGGATCCTCCAGCGACACGAGGTCGTTCTTCGAGATCGACGGGTCGGCGGTGTAGATGATCGCCAGCTGCACGTCCCCGTCTGTGAGCGCCTTGACCGTCAGCGGCCCGCCGCCGTCCTCGATCGGAGTGAAGTCGGCGTCGACGCCGTAGACCTCCTTGAGGCCCTGCGGGCCGTTCGGACGGTTCTCGGCCTCGGAGTTCGCCCCCATCGTCAGCGGCTCGTCGACCCGGGCGAGGTCGTCGATCGTCTTCAGGTCCCACCGTTTCGCGAACTCCCTGGTCACGACGTAGGAGTCCTGGTCGGTGGCCGGGGCCTGGTCAAGGGCGCGCAGTCCCTCGGGCATCGCCGCGGCCAGGGCCGCGTAGACCTCGTCGCCCTTGCGCGCCTGGGTCTCGGGCTCCCAGTACTGGAGCAGGGGCCCGGTGTACTCGGGGAACAGGTCGATCGTCCCGGCCTCGATCTCCGGCAGGTACACCTCCCGCTGCCCGATCCGGAACTGACGGTCCACGGTCTCGCCCGCGGCCTCAAGCGCCTGTGCGTAGGCCTCGGCGATGATCTCGTTCGAGTAGTAGTCCTGGGAGCCGATGACGATCGCCTGCGGATCCGCCGACGCCTCGCCTCCCTCCTCGAGCGGGTCGGCCCCGCAGGCGCTGAGTGTCAGGGCCGCGATCGCGAGCGCGGCGGAGAGAGTGATCCGGGTCATGTCTGCCCTTTCCGATGGGTGTGCCCGATGCGGGCACTGGCGGTCTTCTGTGCGGCGGCGAGGAGGATCTCGAGAAGCAGGGCGAGCGCCGTCACGAGCAGGGCCGCGGCGAGCATCTCGTCGTAGTGGCGGGATTTGAGGCCGGAGAAGAGGTACCGGCCGAGTCCGACGTCGGAGGTGTAGGCGGCCAGGGTGGCGGTGGCGACGACCTGCAGCGTGGCGGCCCGGATCCCGCCGATGAGGACCGGGGCCGCCAGGGGCAGTTCGACCTGGAGGACGACCTGGGTCGGGCTCATCCCCACCGCCCGAGCGGAGTCGGTGATGACAGGGGAGATCGCCTCGGTGCCGGCATAGGCGCCGGCGAGGAGGGACGGGACGGCGAGGATGACCAGGGCCAGGAGCGGGGCGGACAGCCCGATTCCCAGTCCCAGGCCGAAGAGCGTGAGCAGACCGAGGGTCGGCACCGCGCGGGCGGCCCCGGCGATCGCCCCGACGAGTCCCGAGCCTCGGCGGGTGTGCCCGATGAGCACACCTGCGGGCAGGGCGATGACGGCGGCGAGGAGGACGGCCGCCGCGCTGATGAGCACGTGCTCGGCCATCCGGACCGGAATGCCGCCGGGCCCGGACCAGTTGAGGGGATCGACGAGCCATCCCAGCGCCTCGATGAACAGGTTCACCGGACGCGGTCCCTCGCTCGCCGGGGAGCCGGCCGGCTCCCCGGGGTCAGCGCCCGGCCGACGACCAGGAGGAGCCCGTCGAGGGCGAGCGCGAGGACGACGGTGGCGATGACGCCGGTGACCACCTCGGCGGTGATGCCGCGCTGGAATCCGTCGGTGAGCAGGGAGCCGAGTCCGGGCACCCCGATGAGCGCGCCGATGGTGACGAGGCTGACGGTGCTCACGGTCACCACCCGCACCCCGGAGAGGAGCACGGGAACGGCCAGGGGCAGCTCGACCCGCCAGAACACGCTGGTGGGGGAGTGGCCGACCGCGACGGCCGCGTCCGTGGTGCGGGCGTCGACGGCGGCGAAGGCATCGGCGGCGGTGCGCACCAGCAGGGCGACGCCGTAGACGCTCAGGGCGAAGATCATCGTCGCCTGCGAGCGCAGCGGGGTGCCGAAGATCGCGGGGACGATGATGAGCAGGGGCAGCGCCGGCACCGCGTAGAGCAGGGCCGCGGCCGTGAGCAGCGGAGATCCGAGGCGGGGGCGGAGGAAGGCCAGCCGGCCGATCGGGACGGCGACGAGGATGCTGATGAGGACGGCGGGGATGCTGAGGATGAGGTGGTCGCGGGTGAGGTCGAGCACCAGCGGCCAGCTGTGGCCGAGCCAGGTCATTCGAGCACTCCCACCGGGCGACCGGTGCCGTCGACGGCGATGGTCCGGTCGCCGACCCGGTGTGTTCGCAGGGTGCGCTCTCCCCGGTCGGCGCCGATGAAGCTGCGGAGGAAGTCGTCGCCCGGCTCGGCCATGATCTGGGCGGGCGTTCCCTGCCCGACGATCTGCCCACCGGTGCGCAGGACGACGACCTCATCGCCGAGGCGGAACGCCTCGTCGATGTCGTGGGTGACGAACACGATCGTCTTCCCGAGCTCGGACTGCAGGTCGAGGAGGCTGTCCTGCAGCTCGCGGCGCACGATCGGGTCGACGGCGCCGAAGGGCTCGTCCATGAGCAGGATGTCGGGATCGAAGACGAGGGCCCGGGCGACGCCGACGCGTTGCTGCTGGCCGCCGGAGAGCTGACCGGGGTAGCGGTCGGCCACGGACTGGTCGAGACCGACGGTGGCGAGCATCTCCCGCGCCCGCTTCCGGGCCTGCCGACGGGGCGTGCCGGTGAGGACGGGGACGGTCGCGATGTTGTCGATGACGCTGCGATGGGGGAGCAGACCGCCGTGCTGGAGGACATAGCCGATGGAGCGGCGGAGTCCGACCGCGTCGATCGTGCGCACATCGGTTCCGTCGATGAGGACCCTGCCGGAGGAGGGTTCGACCATCCTGTTGACCATGCGCAGGAGCGTCGTCTTCCCCGAACCGGAGGAGCCGACGAGGACCACGGTCCGGTGGGAGGGCACGGTGAGTGAGAAGTCGGAGACGGCGGGACTCGAGCCCGGGTAGACCTTCGACACCGCTTCGAATTCGATTCCCACAGCTCACTCCTCGGTGTGGTCCGCCCCGTCAGGGGGACAGCAGGGCTTGTGTGTGAAACATTAGCACCGGTGGTCACGGCCGGGCAGGGATGCGAACAGACCCCGGCGCGGGTGTCGAGTAGAGTGACGAGTGTGGACCACCGGGCGGTGACGCCCCCGACCGATCAGCGAGAGAAAGCCTCAGTCAGTGCCCAACGTACGCAACGTCTTCGCCTCGCTCTCGTCCCTGAAGGACGCGAACCGCGCTCGAGCCCGGTTCGACGATCCCGATCGCAAGCTCCCCGCCGAGGAGGTCTTCCCTCCGGCGCAGACCCGGCCGGAACCGGCCGAGGCGATCAGCCTCCTCCTGCGCGTGTGCACCGCTCCCGCCGATTCCGACGACGGCGACATCTTCGCCCTCGTCCACCTTCCCGCAGACGGCAGCGGCGTCTTCATCCTCGTGTTCAACCCGAGCACCGAGGTCGAAGCGGGCGCGAGCCTCGGCTCACTCGTCGACGAGTCCGGGTGGCCGGTGGGTGTGGCCGTCGCCGAGGAGTTCCTCGGCCAGCACGTCGACCACGTGATGGAGCTCGACTTCGACGCCCTGGCGGGGATCATCGACCGGCTCGGTCCCCTCGCCGTCTACAGCGGGACCGCGTTCTCCACCGATGCGGGTGAGTTCGTCGTCGGCACCAACCGGCTCGACGGGGCCGGCGCTCGCGCCTTCGCCACGGTCTCCCCGGTCGACGACGCCGGACAGACGCGGACTCGCAATCAGCGGGCGCTGCTGCGCGCGGTGGTCGGAGCGCTCAACTTCGGCTGGCTGACGAGGAATCCGCAGGAGCTCGTCGCCATCTTCTCTCAGGTCGCCGCGGGCTCGCGGACCGATGCGGGCGTGACGACCAAGGAGCTCACCGGCCTCTCCGGCCGGCTGCGGCAGGTCTCGCAGACGGACATCATCTCCGTCACGGTGCCCACGACCTCCCATCGCGACACCTCGGGCACCGTGCGAGTGAGATTCGATGACGAGGCGGTTCCCGCCCTGCGTGAGGCACTCGCGGCCGGCGACGGCGCCGAGTTCGTCCGGGGCATCGCCTCACTCGGGTACTGAAGCGGACCGGCGAGGACGATGAGCGGCTGGCCCGAGGTCGACGGTGTCGTCGTGATCTGAGAGCCGGCTCCCTCAGGGGGCGGAGACCAGCTTCCCGCTCTTCGACAGCTCGGGATCCGTGCAGGAGGACAGGTCGAAGCAGCAGGGACGGCGCTTGCCGGACTCGAGCTTCGAGATCGACACCCGAACCCGCTTGGCCCGGGTGTCGGGGTTCTTCGTCGCCCCGATCCACCGCACCCACTCCCAGCGGGCCATCGGGGTCAGCCCCTGCCACACCTCGGTGAGGTGAGGGGCATCGTCGAGGGCGGCGCGGAGGTCGGAGGGCAGCTCGGGTTCCGGCCAGTCCTTGGTCGGGGTCAGCGAGATCGGAACCTCACCGTCGCCGAGGCTCGGGCGCAGCTCATCATCGATGCCGATCCAATGGCCGCGCATGCCGTCGGGCTCGACGACGATGCCCTGCCGGTGATCGCCGATGACGGCGTGAGCCGCCACCTGTCCCCGGGAGGGCAGCTGGGCGCTGACGTCATCGGGCAGGCGGACGATCGTCCGGTCGCCGAGCCGCTCGGGCTCGCCGTGAAACGTGATCGGCTGGGAGGTCTGCTTCGTGGTCGACATCGACTGTCTCCTTCGGCGATGAGATGCTGTGCTGTCAGGATAGCCGGGGACCGGCCGAGGTGACTTCTCGATTCCTGACCGATCCTCCCCACACCGGTCCCGCGTGGTGAGCACAGGCTCACGTCCCCGGGAGTCTCAGCCGATCCGACGTCCGCTCCAGTCGGGAATGCGGACAGCGATCGCCTCGATCCTGTCGGCGATCGCGACCGGGAACGGCACGACTGCACCCTGCCCCTGATCGACGTGCAGGGCGAGGATCTCCTCGGTGGCGACCACAGCGGATCCGACGAGCATCTCGTAGGCCAGATGCAGCTTCTTCGGCCCCGCGGAGACCAGTTGCGCTCGGACGCGGAGGCGGCTGCCGAGCGACACCTCGTCGAGATACCGGATATGGGATTCGACGGTGTAGAGGGAGCAGCCGGTCGACTCCCGATAGCCGGTGTCGAGGCCGAGGTGGTCCATCACCTGGTCGGTGGCGAACCCGAACACGAGCACGTAGTACGCCTCCGACATGTGCCCGTTGTAGTCGATCCACTCGTCAGCGACGTCGGTGACGCAGTCCGGCAGTGCCGAGGCGGGGGGCCGGGTCCCGGTCATCTCAGTCCTCGTCTCGGTCGCAACCGGGTGCCGTGGCGGGGACAGTCGCCGAGTCGGCCGGTTCGGCCGCCGCGGCGAGCCCGGACCCGGTCAGTCGGCGCAGCGCGACGATCCCGGCGTCACGTTCGGTGACGAGGTCGACGAAGGTGCGTGGGTCACTGGCGTCGACGCATCCGGCCACGATGTCGTCGCGCAGCTTCTGCGTCAGCTCGGGGGCGATGAGCCGGGTCCACGGCGACTTGAGCGACGGTCCGAACTGGTCGAGCATGTGGGCCATGCCGCCTTCGCCGCCGGCGAGGTGGAAGGTGAGCATCGGACCGTGGAAGGGCCAGCGAAGACCGGGACCGTCGGTGATGGAGCGGTCGATCTGCTCGACGGTGGCTTCGCCGTTGTCGATCATGTGCAGGGCCTCACGCCACAGCGCCTCCTGCAGCCTGTTCGCGATGAAGCCGGGGACCTCGCGGTCCATGCGGATGACGGATTTGCCGATCCGAGTGTAGAAGTCGGCGACCCAGTCGACCGCCTCTGCCGAAGACTTCTCTCCGCCGACGACTTCGACGAGGGGAATGAGGTAGGGAGGGTTGAACGGGTGGCCGACGACGAAGCGCTCGGCGTGGGTGACCTCGGTGGCCATCTCGGTCATCGTGTATCCCGAGGTCGAGGACCCGATGATGACGCCGGACTCACAGACGGCGTCGAGATCGGCGAAGAGACGGCGTTTGAGGTCGAGGTCCTCGGGCGCCGACTCCTGGACGAAGCCGGTCCCGGCGACCGCCTCGGCGAGGTCGGTGTGGACGGACCAGGCGGTCTTGTCGGCGCCCTCGACCATGTCGAGTTCGGACAGGGCCGGCCAGGCCGCGTCGATGAGGCGGGAGAGCTTCTCCCCGGCGACGGGCGAGGGGTCCCAGACGCGCACGGTGAAGCCGCGGGCGAGGAAGTAGGCGGCCCAACCGCCTCCGATGGTGCCGGCCCCGACGCATGTCACCGTGGTGATGTCCTCCAGGGTGGGATGGGTGCTCACAGGTCTGCTCCGATCGCGGTCGGCGCCCGCACCTTGAGGTTGAGGATCTCGCGTGCCTCGGCCGGTGTGGCCACCTCGGCGCCGAGGCTCTCGATGATGGTCACGGCCCGATCGGTGAGCGACTCGTTGGTCGCCTTGACGCCCTTGGCCAGGTA
>JAPSIC010000182.1 GCA_031179165.1 Brevibacterium sp. | reverse complement strand
CGGTCAGCCCGAGCGCGTCGGTCGTCGTCCCCGACACAGACACCTCGGCGCCGGCCGCCGTCGACAGGGCCCGCTGCGCCTCGTCGCGCCTCGTGCCGATCTTCGGACGGTTGCCGATCACCTGCACGGCGATGTTGCCGATCTCGAATCCGGACTCCCGGACCAGGCGTGCCGCCTCGGCGAGGAGGCGCACTCCGGCGGCTCCCGCGAACTCGGGGCGATCGACCCCGAAGTGCTGACCGAGGTCCCCGATGCCGGCCGCGGAGAAGAGGGCGTCGCAGCAGGCGTGAGCGGCCACATCGGAATCCGAGTGCCCCTCCAGCCCGCGCTCGCCCGGCCACAGGAGCCCGGCCACCCAGAGGCGGCGAGACTCGTCCGTCGAGAAGGCGTGAACGTCGACACCGATTCCCGTGCGCGGAATGATCATCGTCTCTCCCCTGCTCTCATGCTCGCGTCGCGGGTGCGGGCGATGTGCTCTCCGACGACCAGGTCGAGCGGATAGGTGATCTTCAGGGCCTCCTCGTCGCCGTCGACGGCGACGACATCCACGCCGAGGCGCTCGACGAGGCCCGCATCGTCGGTGGCCTCCCGCGCCCGGGCACCGTGCTCGCGCACCTCGTCGCGATAGCTCGCGTGCGCGCGTTCGAGGATCGCCGAGGTGAAGCCCTGCGGGGTCTGGATCCGGCGCAGGGAGGAGCGGTCGAGATCGCCGGTGAGGGTTCCGTCGGGACCGACGCGGCGGACCGTGTCGGTCATCGGGAGGACGGGCACGACCGCCTCGGCGCCGGCTCTCAGGGCGGTGACGACACGGCGGAAGACCGCCGGCGGGGTCAGGCACCGGGCGGCGTCATGGACGAGAACCAGCTCGGCGCCGCGGGCGTGCCGCAGGGCCAGCTGCACCGACTCGACCCGGTCGCGGCCGCCGGCGAGGGCGATGATCTCGGTGGCCGTGGAGTGGTTCGAGACCGCGGCGATCTCGTCCCGGGCCAGAGACAGAGACTCCTCAGGAGCTGCGACCACGATCGTGGTGGCGACTCCCGAGGAGATGATGGTGTCCACGCTGCGACTGAGGAGGCTTCGGCCGTGCAGCCGCACGAAGGCCTTCGGCTCGGCACTTCCCAGACGTGTTCCCGACCCTGCGGCGGGAACGATGACGCAGATGCTCAGGACGCGAGAACTTCGTCCAGCAGCGCTTCGGCCTCGGATTCCTCTTTCTTCTCGGCCAATGCGAGTTCGGAGACGAGGATCTGACGGGCCTTCGACAGCATGCGCTTCTCACCGGTGGACAGACCGCGGTCCTGCTCGCGACGCCACAGGTCACGAACCACCTCGGCGACCTTGATGACGTCACCGGACTGCAGCTTCTCGAGATTGGCCTTGTAGCGGCGGGACCAGTTGGTCGGTTCTTCCACGAACTCCGCGCGGAGGACGTTGAAGACCTTTTCGACGCCTTCTTCACCGACAACATCTCTCACACCGACGAGGTCGCAGTTCTCTGCGGGAACCTCGATCACGAGGTCGCCGTGGGCGACCTGGAGCTTGAGATACAGTTTCTCCTCACCTCTGATGGTTCGCTTCTTGATTTCTTGGATTGTCGCTGCACCGTGATGTGGATAGACGACAGTGTCGCCGACCTGGAAACTCATATTCTCTTCAAACCCCTTTCGCGGACTTCCAGTTTACCATGAGGCGCGCCACAGAAATCGTTCAGGTGAAGGTCAGCGCGTGCTAAGCTCCGCCGCTTCGCCCGTCAGCACGGGCGCCGAAAGCGCGCACCCTGGCGGGGTGTCGAGGGGTGTGAGCCGGGTCCCCGAGCGGGTTCTACACGAGGTCAAAAACCGGGTAGTATACAGACGGATCTTGTATTGCCACTTCAAGGAGCATAATGAATCGGCACAACCGCGCGGCCCTCGCAGTTGCCGCACTCGCTCTCGTCGTTCCCATGAGCGGATGTGCAGCCCTGCTGTCGCCCCAGCAGACGGCGGACTACCAGTACAACGGCGGCGACGGTGCGGCGGGAGCCGTGGGCGATGTCAAGGTTCGCGGCCTTCTGCTCATCGCGGACGAGTCCGGCCAGGGTCCCGCGCAGCTGTTCTTCTCCCTCATCAACGAGGGCACCTCCCCCGCGAAGGCCACCCTGAGCGTGGCGGGCACCGAGGTCACCGAGACCGTGGCCGCCGGCGAGGACTTCATCCAGTACCCCGACAGCAAGATCTCGAAGTCCGAGCCGATCATCGTCGAGGACCTGCAGGCGCAGATCGGCGACCTCGTCGATGTCACCGTCGAGGTTGACGGCGAAGAGACCGTGATCAGGACCCAGCTCCTCACCGATGTCCTCCCCTACTACTCGGATCAGGTGCCGACGCAGTCACCCTCCGCCGTGCCGAGCGAGGAGCCGACCAGCGGGCCCGCGGGCGGGCAGACGGCGTCGCCGAGCGAGGAACCGACCGGATCGGCCACCGGGGAATCGACCCACGGCACCGCCGAAGGGTCCACCTCGGGCGCCACGGAAGAGGCGACCGAGGGCACCGCCTCCGGGCACTGACACCCAGCTTCAGACAACGTCGGCCCCCTTGGCCGCGAGATCATCACCGACTCAGGTGATCGATTCGCAGCCGAGGGGGCCGCTGTCGTCCGGCCCGCAGGCTTCGCAGGCCTGGGGTCGGGCAGACCGCCACCGGCAGACCGCCACCGGCCGCCCGACCCGGGTCCTCAGGCTTCGAACTTGTAGCCGAGCCCGCGCACGGTCGTCAGCAGCTTGGGCTCGGACGGGTTCTCCTCGACCTTGGCCCGCAGGCGCTTGACGTGGACGTCGAGGGTCTTGGTGTCGCCGACATAGTCCTCGCCCCAGATCCGGTCGATGAGCTGTCCACGGGTCATCACCCGACCCGAGTTGCGGACGAGGATCTCGAGCAGCTCGAACTCCTTGAGCGGCATCGACAGCTCCTCGCCGCGCACGGTCACCACGTGGCGTTCCACGTCGATGCGAACACCCCCGGCCTCGAGGATCGAGTCGTCGTAGGACTCGGACTCGACGTTGCGGCGCAGCACGGCCCGGACCCGGGCAAGCAGCTCCCGGGAGGAGTAGGGCTTGGTCACGTAGTCATCGGCGCCCAGTTCCAGGCCCACGACCTTGTCGATCTCCGAGTCCTTCGCGGTGAGCATGATGATCGGCACATTCGACTTCGCCCGCAGCTCCCGGCAGACCTCCGTCCCGGAGGCGCCGGGCAGCATGAGATCGAGCAGGACCAGGTCGGCGCCGCTGCGATCGAACTCGGCGAGTGCCTTCAGGCCATCATCGGCGACCGTCACCTCGTACCCCTCCTTGCCGAGCAGGTACGACAGGGGGTCAGAGAACGAGTCCTCATCTTCGACGAGCAGAATTCGCGTCACGTCTTGAGCTTCCTTTGTTCGCTTCCAGTGTCCAAAACCTGATTGTCGCCGCCCGCCTCGGCGTCGGCAGTGCCGCCGGCCGCGGCGTCGTCGGCAGTGCCGTCGTCCGGCACCGAGGCAGCGCCCTCCCCGTCACCTTCGCCCGAAGCGGCGACGCCGTCGTCCGAGCTTCCGTCGGCATCGTCGGTGTCGGTGGCAATGGCGTCGCCGTCGGACTGGTTCCCATCATCGCCGGCAGCGGCGGAGTGGGTGAGCAGCACGCCGGCCGGGGCGGTCGCACTCGCCGCCCCCTCGTCGAGCTCCTGACCGGCCAGCGGCAGGACGATCGTGAAGGTCGAGCCCTTGCCGAGCCGACTCCACACGCGCACCTCGCCGCCGTGGGTGGCGACGATGTGCTTGACGATGCTCAGACCCAGTCCGGTTCCCCCGGTGATGCGCGATCGCGCCGGGTCGACCCGGTAGAAGCGCTCGAAGACCCGCTCCGTGTCCTGGCTCGAGAGGCCGATGCCCTGGTCGGTGACCGTGATCTCGACGCGTTCGTCGACGAGTTCGACGCCGACACCCACCCGGGTGCCCTCCGGCGAGTAGTTGATCGCGTTGTCGACGAGGTTGCGCACGGCATTGACGAGCAGCTCGTAGTTGCCCTCGACGAGCAGTGCGTTCGGCGTCGAGACCTCGATGTGGATGTTCTTCGCCTCCGCCCGCGTGTGCGCACGGTCGACGGCGTCGGCGATCACCTCGGCGGCGGAGACCTTCTCCGTCGTCGACGGCGCGGCATGGTCCTGCACCCGGGAGAGGTCGATGATCTCCTGCACCAGCTGGGTCAGGCGCTTCGACTCCCTCTGCATCCGGCCGCCGAAGCGCTCGACGGCCTGGGGATCGTCGGCGAAGTCGGTGACCGCCTCGGCGAGCAGAGACATCGCCCCGATCGGGGTCTTGAGCTCATGCGAGACATTGGCGACGAAGTCACGGCGGACGGCATCGACGCGTTTGGATTCGGTCTGGTCGTCACACAGGACGAGCACGAAGGCGGTGCCGAGCGGGGCGATGCGCGCATGCAGGTAGCGCAGCACCGAGTCGGAGAGCTCACGCTTCTGCTCGAGCTCGATCTCCTCGATGAGACCGCGGGCGCGCACCCGCTCGACGACTCGCAGCATCTCGGGCGAGGTCAGGGAATGACCGCGGACGAGGCCGAAGGTGTAGGCGGCCGGTGAGGCCTTGACGACGTCGTCGCCGGCGTCGAGGACGATCGCGGCCGAGGGCAGCACGGCGAGCACCTCGGCGATGCCCTCGGGCAGGTCGTCGTCGGAGTGCAGATCAGCAGCATCGCGGGAGCGTTCACTGAAACGGAACGCGAGAATTCCCGCTATGCCCAGGCCCAGACCGACGATGCCGGTCAGGACCGCCACAATCAACAGATCCACATGTCCAGCTTAGGCGGTGTCCGCCCCGGCTCTGCACCGGATTGAGCCGACACCTGGGCATTTGGGAAGGAATTCACTCTTACGCCAGACACCATTCACCGGTGAGTGGAAGGCTTACGACGGTGTGCTTATCCGACGGTTGCGCCGCGGGGTAGGCTCGAGAGCAGAGGCACGGGCGTCAGTCACGCCAGAGATCTAGATTAAGGAAGCATTGCACATGCGCGAAGTCTTCAGGAACGAACTGGACGATCTGGCCACCCAGCTGGTCGAGATGTCGACCAGGGTGAGCGAGGCCGTCCGCTTGGCGAATCACGCCCTGCGCAGCAATGACCTCGAACTGGCCGAGCAGGTCATCGAGGCCGACATCAAGATCGACAACCTCCAGCACGTGCTCGACCAGCAGGCCGCGGAGATCCTCGCCCTGCAGGCACCCGTCGCCGCGGATCTGCGCGCCGTCATCGGCGCGCTGCGGATGAGCGCCTCACTCGAGCGGATGGGCGACCTGGCCCGGCACATCGCGCAGCAGGTGCGCATCCGCTACCCGGAGAGCGCGATCCCCGAGCACTTCACCCACACCTTCGTGAGGATGGGCGAATCGGCGGAGAAGATCGCCGAGGCGACCAAAGAGCTGCTGTCCCATCCCGGCCTCGAGATGGTGCCGACCATCAACGCCATCGACGAGGAGCTCGACGAGCTGCACCTGAGCGTGTTCTCGAAGATCGCCGAGGCGCCCATCGGGTCCCTCGCCCCGCATCACATCGCCGACGTCACCCTGCTCTCGCGCTACTACGAGCGCTTCGGCGACCACGCGGTGTCGGTGTCGCAGAAGGTCGAGTACCTGCTCACCGGGAACTGGGAGCCGCACCTGTCGAAGAAGTGACCACCCGCCGGCCGCGGCGAGCCGCCCGGCGGCCGTCCGGCCGGCCCCACACCATGTTCTTGAGCACCCCGGTGGTGATCGCGACACCGAAGACGAGCAGCGCGCCGCCGATGAGTTCCGGCCCGCTCGGCCGCTGACCGAGCACAGCCCAGGCCGAGAGCACCCCGACCACCGGCACCAGGAGTGAGAACGGTGCGACCTGCGGAGCCGGAAACCGGGCGAGCAGCGAGTTCCAGATGACGTAGCCGATGAGCGAGGCGCAGCCGGCCGTGTAGACGACCGACGCCACGACGCCCCAGGTCGGGTGCGTGATCGCGTGGCCCACCTCGGCGGGGCCGTCAATGAGCAGGGACAGCCCGAGCAGCGGCAGGGGCACGACGATCGCCGACCACACGGTCATCTGCACTCCGTTGATACCCTCCCTGATCCCGCGGGCGATGACATTGCCGATCGCCCATGACAGCGCCGAGGCGAGCGCCACGATGAAGGCGAGGACCGGAACGTCGGCCTGCAGGCTGAACCCGATCACGGTCAGCCCGGTGATGCCGATGAGGATGCCGACGACCTGACGCCGTCGGGGGAACTCGCGGAGGAAGACCGCGGCGACGATGACGGTGAA
>JAPSIC010000181.1 GCA_031179165.1 Brevibacterium sp. | reverse complement strand
CCCAGGCAGGCATTCCGATCATGGCCACCCTGCGCAGGCAGCCCGTCACACTCCTGCTCTCCATCGGGGTCGGACTCTCGGCCTTCATGTTCCAGGGACTGCTCACCACCTATTCCGTGGCCTACGGCGTCCAGATCGGCATCGAGCGGCAGACGATCCTCAACGCGCTGTCCTTCTCCTCGTTCTTCGCGATCTTCGGCATCATCCTGTGGTCCCGGCTCTCCGATGCCATCGGCCGTCGTCCCCTCGTCATCTCCGGGGCCGTGTTCATCGCGATCTGGGGCTTCGCCCTCTTCCCCCTGATCGAGACGAAGAACGGCATCATCATCACGATCGGGATGGTCATCGGCCAGGGCATCATCCACCCGATGATCTACGGCCCCCTGGCCGGCCTCTACTCGGAGCTCTTCGACACCGAGCACCGCTACACCGGCGCCTCGCTGGGCTATCAGATCGCCGGCATCGGCGCCGGCATCTCCCCCGTCCTCTTCGCCGCGATCATGAGCGCCGAGGGCGCCACCTCGACCATCCCGCTGTCCCTCGTCATCGCCGTCGTCGCGGCCCTGAGCATCCTGTGCATCGTCCGCCTCGGCGAGACGAAGTCGAGGGACCTCTCCGAACAGCACGCCGGCCACGCCGATGGCAGCCGAATCACGGACGATGCGACGGCGGCCGGCACCACATCCGCAGCGGAAGGACCGCATTCGTGACCTTCGCCCATCCCAGCCTGGCCCGGCTCTCCGAACGTCAGGCCACAGACTACGGCGAGAAGACCGCGATCACCTTCGCCGGCGTCGACTGCTCCTACACGCAGATGCACGAACGCACCCTCGCCTGTGCCGCCGACCTCCTCGCCCAGGGCCTGCGCCGAGGCGACCGCGTCGCCTACCTCGGACCCAACCATCCCGCGGCCGTCGTGGTCATGCTCGCCTGCCTGCGCCTCGGGATGATCTTCATCCCCCTCAACTGGCGCCTGGCGGCCGCGGAACTCGACTACCAGGTCACCAACGCAGAGGTCTCCCGCCTCTTCGTCGCCCCCGAGCTGACCGAGACCGCCGCCGGACTCACTGCGGCCGTGGCCCAGGAGACGGTGCACTGGGACCCGGCGGCCACCTCGGCGCGGGTGCCGACCGTGCCCGCCGCCGACGTCGAGGGGAGCGAAGCCGCGTTCCTCCTCTTCACCTCCGGAACCACCGGTCGGCCCAAGGGTGCCGTGCTCTCCCACGCGAACCTGCTGTGGAACTCCTTCAACCTCCTCCTCAACACCGACCTCACCGCCGACGACGTCACCCTGGTCGCCGCGCCGCTGTTCCACGTCGTCGGGCTCAACCAGCAGGTGCTGACCAGCTTTCTGCGCGGGGCCCGCATGCTCCTGGAATCGAAATGGGACGCCGATCGTGCCTTCGACGCGATCGAGAACGAGGGACTGACCTGGATGGCGGGGGTCACGACGATGTACGCCGACCTCCTCCACTCCCCGCGGTGGGAGACCACGGACCTGTCATCACTGCGGTTCGTCAATTCCGGCGGCGCCCCGATCCCCGTCTCCCTGATCGAGGCCTACCAGGCCAGGAACATCATGTTCTGCCAGGGCTACGGGCTGACCGAGACCGCACCGGGCGCGACGTTCCTTCCCGCCGCCGAAGCCCTGCACAAGCCGGGGTCGGCCGGCCGGGCGGTGCCCTTCGCCGAGGTCGAGGTCCGGGATCCCGCCGGCAACTCCTGCCCCGCCGGGATCCGCGGGGAGATCGTCGTCCGCGGTCCCAATGTCACCTCCGGCTACTGGAACAACCCCGAGGCCACGGCCCAGGCCTTCTCCCCCGGCGGCTGGTTCCACACCGGGGACGTCGGCTACCTCGACGAGGACGGGTTCCTCTTCATCGTCGACCGGCTCAAGGACATGTTCATCTCCGGCGGCGAGAACGTCTACCCCGCCGAGGTGGAATCCGTCCTCTTCGAGCACCCCGCCGTGACCGAGGCTGCCGTCGTCGCCGCCGGTGACGAGCGGTGGGGCGAGGTCGGACACGCGTTCGTCGTCGCCGCACCCGACACCGATCCCGAGGACCTGCGCGCCTTCCTGCTGACCCGGCTCGCGAAGTACAAGGTGCCCAAGCACTTCGACATCGTCGACTCCCTCCCCCGCACCGGTTCCGGCAAGGTGCACAAGGTGACACTGCGCCGCACCGGCGCCCTCGGCGCCCATTCGACCCCCGCCCCGACCAGCACCACCGAGACGACCCGGACAGACACGACCAAGGACGAGCGATGACCGATCTCCCCGACACCCTGCATTTCGACACCGACGGCGACATCGGGATCCTCACCCTCGACCGGCCCCACAAGCGCAACGCCCTCGACGATGCCACCGTCATCGGGCTCGGCGACTTCTTCCGCCGCCCGCCCGCGGTCGCGGCCATCGTCCTCAACTCGGTCGGCGATCACTTCTGCGCCGGCCTCGATCTGTCCGAGCTCAGCGACCGCGATGCCGTGGCCGGACTCCACCACTCCCGGATGTGGCACGCGGCGATGAACGCGATCACCGACTCCGCGATCCCCGTCATCGCCGTCCTCCAAGGAGCGGTGATCGGCGGAGGACTCGAACTCGCCAGCGCCGCCCACCTGCGCGTCGCCGAGGACACCGCCTACTTCGCCCTCCCCGAGGGCCGGCGCGGCCTCTTCGTCGGCGGCGGCGCCTCGGTGCGGGTGCCACGGCTGATCGGTCTCTCCCGGGTCCAGGACATGATGCTGACCGGGCGCTCCTTCTCCGCCGCCGAGGCCGGATCCCTCGGTCTCGTCAACTACCTGGTCGCCGCGGGCGAGGGCACCGACAGGGCGAAGGAGCTCGCGAGAACGATCGCCGGCAACTCCCCGGTGACGAACTACGCCGTGACCCAGGCGCTGCCGCGCATCGTCGAATCCGGCCGGGACGAGGGGTACATGATGGAGGCGCTGATGGCAACGGTCGCCCAGTCGAGCACCGAGGCCAAGGACCTGATGCGCGCCTTCCTCGACGGCACCGGGGCCAAGGTCACCCGCTGACGAGCCCCGCCCCCACCACTGATCCCACCACCGCTCAAGGAGCACCCATGTCGACCATCCTCCGCGAGGTCCCCGCCGACGCCCTCGACACCAGCCGCATCGGACACTACCTGCGCTGGCTCAACACCGAACACGGTCACGACTTCTCCGGCTGGGACGACCTCCACGCCTGGTCGGTCACCGAGATCGAGGACTTCTGGGAATCGATCTGGACCTACTTCGGCGTCAGGTCCCACACTCCCCACACCGCGGTGCTCGAGGAGCGGATCATGCCGCACGCGAAGTGGTTCCCCGGCGCGAGCCTCAACTACGCCGAGCACTCCTTCGGCTCCCCCGACCAGGCCGGCGACGTGGCCGTCACCGCGGTGTCCCAGACCCGCGACGACATCACTCTGACCTTCGCCGAGCTGCGGGCCGAAGTCGCTCGCGTCCGGTCGGCCCTCACCGCCGCCGGGGTCGGCTCGGGCGACCGCGTCGTCGGATACCTGCCCAACCAGCCCGAGGCCCTCGTGGCCTTCCTCGCGACCGCGAGCCTCGGCGCGATCTGGGCCGCCTGCGCCCCGGAGTTCGGGACCCAGAGCGTCATCGATCGCTTCGCCCAGGTCGATCCGACGGTGCTGCTGGCCGTGCCCGGCTACCGGTACGGGGACAAGGCGATCGACCGCTCCGCGGAACTCGCCGAGGTGGTCGCCGCACTGCCGAGCCTGAGCACCGTCATCGCCGTCGACTACGGAGAGTTCGAGCTCTTGGACGGCCTGCGCGAGGCGCTGACCACCGGACACGGGCTCGATCATCCGCTCGAGGTCCTCGACTACCGCGACATGGGCGAGGAGTCCGCCGAGCTCGAGTTCGTCGCCGTGCCCTTCGACCACCCCCTGTTCATCCTCTTCTCCTCCGGCACCACCGGCCGGCCCAAGGCCATCGTCCACAGTCACGGCGGAATCCTGCTCGAGACCCTCAAGGGCCACGGGCTCCAGTTCGATCTCGGCCCCGGCAGCCAGTTCTGCTGGTTCTCCACCACCGCATGGATGGTGTGGAACGCCCTCGTCGGAGCCCTCGTGCTCGGGTCCGGCATCGTCATGATCGACGGCAACCCCAATCATCCCGACGCCAAGGAGCTGTGGCGCATCGCCGCGCGGACCCGGGCCACCTTCCTCGGCATCTCCCCCGGGGCGATCATGGCCGCCCGCAAGACCGGGTTCTCCCCCACCGCGGAGTTCGACCTGTCGAGAGTGGAGCAGGTCGGCGTCGCCGGCTCGCCTCTGCCGGCGGAGGGCTTCGCATGGGTGCTCGAGCAGTTCGGGCCAGAGGTCCTGCTCAACGTCGGCTGCGGCGGCACCGACGTATGCACCGGCATCCTCCACGCCGCCCCGATCACCCCGGTCTACGCCGGGGAGATGTCGAGCCCCACGCTGGGGTTCGCGGCGACCGCCTTCGACGAGGACGGCCGCGAGGTCCGCGACGCCCTCGGTGAGCCCGTCATCATCGAGCCCGTCCCCTCGATGCCCGTGACCTTCTGGGGCGAGGGTGGGGACGAACGCTACGAGCAGACCTACTTCGACAAGTACCCGGGGGTGTGGAGGCACGGCGACTGGGCGAGGTTCAGCTCCGATGGCGGGATCATCGTCACCGGCCGCTCCGACGCCACCCTCAACCGGGGCGGGGTCCGCCTGGGCACCGCCGACTTCTACACCGTGCTCGACACCCTCCCCGAGGTGGCCGACAGCCTGGTCATCCACCTCGAGGATCCCGACGGCGGGATGGGCGATCTCGTGCTCTTCGTCCGATGCGAGGACGGGATCGACCTCACCCCCGAACTTGCGGCGACGATCCGCAGGCAGCTCAAGACCCGCCTGTCCCCACGGCACACGCCCGACGAGATCGTGCCGGTGACGAGGATCCCGATCGGCCGCACGGGCAAGAAGCTCGAGGTCCCGGTCAAGCGCATCGTCCAGGGCGCCGACCCGGAGTCCGTCGCCAGCCCCGGCGCCCTCCTCGACCCGAAGTCCCTCGACGAGTACGTCGACTACGCGGCCCGGCGCCGCGCCGGCAGAGGAGCACCAGCATGAGCACTCAGCCGTCCGACCCCGAGAACACCCTCGACACTCTGAGGGTCGCGGTGATCGGCACCGGAGTGATCGGGGCGGCCTGGACTGCGGGGTTCCTCGCCGCCGGCCACACCGTCACCGCCTTCGATCCGGCTCCCGGAGCCGAGGCGCGCCTGCGCGACCAGGTGGCGGCGACGCTCGACGTCATCGGCGCGAACGCCTCGGTCCTCGAAGGCCTGGGCTTCGCTGCCGATCTCGACTCCGCCGTCGCCCGCACCGATCTCGTCCAGGAGAACGGACCCGAACGGCTCGAGGTCAAGCAGGAGCTCATCGCCGCGATCGACGCCGCATCGCCTGAGGCCGCGATCATCGCGTCCTCGACCTCGGGCTTCTCCCCGAGCCAGATCTCGGCCCGCGCCACCCGGAGCCGCAGCCGCATCGTCGTCGGCCACCCCTTCAACCCCGCCCATCTCATCCCCCTCGTCGAGGTGGTCCCCCGCCCCGACGCCCCGGCCGAGGTCGTCGACCGCATCCTCGCCGTCTACCGGGGCATCGGGAAGAAGCCGATCCTCGTCCGCGCCGAACTGCCCGGACATGTCACCAATCGTCTCCAGGCGGCACTGTGGCAGGAAGCCTATTCGCTGGTCGAGAAGGGCGTCGTCTCCGTCGCCGACATCGACACCGCCATCGCCTACGGACCCGGACTGCGGTGGGCCGTGCTCGGGCCGCTGGCCCTCCAGCACCTGTCCGGGGGCGAGGGCGGGATGCGCCACCTGCTCGACCACCTCGGACCCCCGCAGGAGGTGTGGATGCACGACCTCGAGCAGGTCCACCTCGGCGAGGATCTCAAGGAGAAGCTCATCGCCGGAGTCGACGAGGAGCTCGCCGGCCACGACACCGAGGAGCTGGCCCGGCGACGGGATGCGATGCTCATGGACCTGCTCGACCTCAAACGCCGCTACGAACTCCCCTGACCCGCACCCGTTTCCGTGGAAGGACACCCATGACCTATCAGCCCGCGATCGACACCGGCCGGATCACCGCGATCGACGTCCACACCCATGTCGAGTCCGACGACCATCACCACACCTCGCTCGATCAGGAGCTGCTCGACGCCTCTGCCGGATACTTCCGCGCCCCGGTCCCCCGCACCCCCACCGTCGCCGACCTCGCCGCCTACTACCGCGAGCGCAACATGGCGGCAGTGGTCTTCACCGTCGATGCGACCACCGCGCTCGGCGGCCATCCGCCGA
>JAPSIC010000180.1 GCA_031179165.1 Brevibacterium sp. | reverse complement strand
TCCCCGACCTCATCACCACGGCCAAGGGCATCGCCGGCGGCCTGCCGCTGTCGGCGGTGACCGGTCGCAAGGAGATCATGGACTCGGTCGGACCGGGTCGCCTCGGCGGCACCTACGGCGGAAACCCGACCGCCTGCGCCGCGGCGCTGGGCGCCATCGAGTCGTACGAGAACGACGGACTGGTCGACAACGCCGCGCACATCGGTGAACTGATCACCGATCGCCTGACGAAGCTGCAGTCGAAGTACCCCGAGGTCGGCGATGTCCGCGGTCGCGGCGCGATGATCGCCGCCGAATTCGTCCAGCACGACACGATCGACCCGAACCCCGAACTGGTGAAGAAGGTCGTCGACCACTGTGCGAAGAACGGCGTCCTCGTCCTCTCGACCGGAACCTTCGGCAACGTGCTGCGCTTCCTACCGCCGCTGACGATCTCCGACGAGCTGCTCGGTGACGCCTTCGACGTCATCGAAGAGGCGCTGGAGTCGGCCCTGGCCTGATCGGCTGCGCTGCCTGCGCCTGCTGTCGAACGGCGGCCCGGACCCTTCGGACGAGAGGGCCGGGCCGCCGTTCGGCGTCTGCCGGGGCAGGCGGCGGGAGCCGAGCTCACGCCGCGCGACCGGCTCGGACCGGCCTCAGCCGGGGTCGGGGAAAGATCTGTCGCCGAAGAGGATCCGGCGTGCCGCCGCCCGGCCCGGGGGTGTGCGCAGCGCCGTGAACGCGGCGTCGGCCATCGCCGGAGTGCGCACCTGGGCCAGGGCACGGCGCATCGTCAGCCGACCGCGGAACCGCTTCCGCAGGGCCGCGCCGTCGTAGTGGGACAGGGAGTCGGGACGTCCGCGCAGCACCTCGTCGATGACCTCGGCGGCGTGCTCCGACAGCCGCAGGCAGGGATCGAGGCCCCCGGCGGTGAGCGGGGAGACCGCTCCCGCGGCGTCGCCGACGAGCAAGCCCTGAGGCGAGGCGATACGCCGCAGGACCCCGCCGACGGGGATGGGGCCGGCGCGGCGTTCGACCTCGGCGGGGCGGCCGTCCAACCTCGGCCTGTGGCCGCCGTTCAGACCCGGCCGGTCGCCACTGTCCAGACCTGGGCGGTCGCCACTGCCCAGGCCCGGGGCCGTCGCGGAGAACCGCTGCAGGGCGCGCTGGATCCCGGCCGGGAAACGGTGGGGATATCCGGCCACGCCCACATGCGCGTGCTCTCCGTCGTTGACGACCCACGCCAGGTACCCGGGAGCCAGGGACGGGTCGAGGACGCAGTGGAACGTCGCCGGTTCTGCGCCCGGGGCGGTCTCGAACACCTCTTCGGCGCCGATCAGGATGTGGCGATTGCGGTCGAGGCCGAGGTCGCGGGCCACCCGGGATCTCGCGCCGTCGGCTCCGACGACGAAGGCGGCGCGGATCCGGATCGGACCATCACGACCGATCGCGGAGAAGAGATCGCCGCGTCTGCCGGCGTAGCGGGTGCCGAGGAGGATGCGCACGCCGGCCGCGGACGCGGCCCGGGCCATCGTCACATACAGCGGACCCATGTCCCCGACCCGGAACTCGTCTCGTGCGCTCTCCAGGACGACCGGAGGGCCCAGCCGAGGAGGATAGAGAGCCACTCGTCGGATCGGCGGACCGAGGCAGTCGGCTGGCAGGGCGAAGTCGTCGAGAGTGCGACGCACGAAGATGCCGGTGGTGCGGACGGTGGCCAGCAGGGTCGAATGGCGTTCGACCAGCAGCACATCGTGGCCGCGTTCGGCGAGGAGGCGGGCTGTCGTGAGTCCGGCCAGTCCCGCGCCGACGACGAGCACGTCCGCCGACAGGGTGCGCATCCTCGCTGCGGCACCGGTCGCTGCGGGACCCTCCGCGGGACCAGTCGCTGCAGGACCCTCCGCGGGACTCGCGCCGGTCACCGAGGATTCGTCATTCGGCGGGATCGGCACGGCCATCCTCGGCATCGTCGACCCATTCGAGGATGTCACCGGGCTGGCAGTCCAGGGTTCGGCAGATCGCCTCGAGGGTGCTGAAGCGCACGGCCTTCGCTCTGCCGTTCTTGAGCACCGCGACATTGGCCGGGGTCAGTCCGACCCGCTCGGCGAACTCGCCCACACTCATCTTCCGCCGGGCCAGTTCCACGTCCAGACGCACGACGATCGCCATCAGACCACCTCGGACAGTTCGGCCTGCATCGCCGTCGCGGTCCGCAGAAGTCCGCGCATGACGACCATGAGCAGCACGAACGTCAGACCTGCCACGACGGTGCCGCCGACGATGACGAGCACTCCCGGGGCATCGTCGCGCAGCCCGACCCCGATGAGAGGGATGCCGAAGCCGCAGACGAGGAGAGTGGCCACGATGCCGGCGCCGATGATGACGTCGACCCATCGGAACGCGCGCTGGGTGAAGATCGCGTCGGCCCGGACCATCGAGAGCAGCACCCAGATCGCGAGGAGTGCGGCCTCGACGCAGACGGCCAGCGCGACGCCGAGCACGACAATGGGCAGGGGGAGGAAGGTGAAGTCCCGCTCCTGGGCGACCGTCTGGGTGAAGACCGGGAACAGCAGGGCGATCTGGACGATCACCGCTCCGACTCCGATGAGGAGGACAAGGGCGCGAAGGGCGAGGATGGCGAAACGACTCATGTGTTGAATAGTAATTGGAATCTATCGAAAGTCAATAGTTTTCGCTTGTTCTGGTTTCGCCGGGGGAAGCAGGGCACAGGCTGAGGGGAGGCAGGGTGCCGGCCGGGCCGGGGGTCTCGGTGGGGACGGGGAGCCTGGGTGGCCACGGGGGCCGCGACTCCGGCGAGCACCTGCTTCCTGGAGGCTCGGTAGGATCGTGCCGACGTTCGAGCCGAGGAGAACGATGACCGGAACCCCCGCCCTGCGCGTGACTCGCCTGATCCGGGAGACCGCCGGATTCCTGCTGCCCCTGACCGAGACCGGACGTGATGCCGCGGTCACTCGGGTCGACTTCGACTTCGACCTCCGGCCCGGTGCCGACCTCACCGGCGCCGTCATCCTCTGCGCCGAGGCGGTGGGCAGACCCGGCGAACTCGACCGGATCCGACATCAGTATGCGAGTTGCGCGGCTCTCGTCGTCGCCCCGGGGACGCACGCGCACCTCGATGACGATTCAGGGTCCGGCCGACCCGCCGGTTCGGGTGCGGACCACTGGGCGGACAGCGGGTCGGCCGGGACCGCCGGGCCCCTCGTGCTCGAACGCTCGGAGCAGGTCACCTGGTCGGAGGTGCTGGTCCAGCTGCGCCAGCTGAATGAGGGCGCTGCGAGCGCACTGACCTGGCCCGACACCGACGATCTCGGCTCCCTGGCTGCGGTCATCGCGGACCTGACCGGAGCGTCGATCACGATCGAGGACCCCGCGTCCCGCGTGCTCGCCCACGCCAACCTCGGCGAGGACATCGACGAGATCCGGCGGCAGACGATCCTCACCGGTGCGATCCCCAGGTGGCGGATCGAGGAGCTCGAGGAATCGGGCTTCCTGCCGGCGATCCGTGAGTCGACCGACGTCGTCGAGCGCCCGGCGACCGAGGCGGAGCCGGCCCGCTCCGTCATCGCGCTGCGCAGCGAGGGGGAGCTGCTCGGCACGATCTGGGCCGCCCATCCGGAGGCGGCGGATCCCGACCGGATCCGCGAGGTCCTGCGCGATGCCGCCCGGGCCGCCCTGCCGGTGATGCTGCGGACCCTGCGGCGCTCGCCGTTCGAGAAGCGGATCCGACGCGAGGCGCTCGCCTCGATCCTGCAGGGGGCGTCCGACCTCGGCCCGGCCGCCACACTGCTGGCCCTGCCGTTCGCCGGCCACTATGCCGCGATCGCCATCGCCGAGGTGACGCCCGAGCGGGAGCCTGAGCTGCGATTCCATCTCCGAGCCGCTTTCGCCGACGCGGTGATCGCCCACGAGGAGACGACCGGATTGGTCGCCGTGCTGGTGCAGACGGAGACCGAGGTCGATCCCGAGGATCTCCTTGAAGCGGTGGCCGCGGCGCTGGCCCGGACGCGACCGGCCGTCGACCCACTCATGTTCGGTCTCGGCGTGATGGTGGGGAGGCTCGATCAGGTGCATCTGTCCTGGTCCGAGGCGGAATACGTGTGTGAGGCCGTGCGGCAGCGGCTGGAGGAGGCGAACCGCCCCGCGGGTGATGACGGTGTCTCCGGTTGGCTTGAGGTCGCCCCGGGGGTGTTCGGTGCCATCGCCGCCGAGGTGCCCGCGGAGCTGATGGGCCTGATGGTCGCCGATGCTCTCACCGAGGCGGATGAGCGGCTCACGGCCCCGGCCCGGATCCTCGCCCTCCACGACGAGCGTCACGAGGGGCGGCTGCTCGAGACCCTGCGTGCGTACTTCGACGCGGTGGGCAATTCCGCCGAGGCGTCCCGCCGGCTCCATGTCCATTCCAACTCACTGCGCCACCGGCTGACCCGGATCGAGGAGCTGACGGGCCTGTCACCGCTCGATCGCGCGCAGCGACTGTGGCTGGAGCTGTCGGTGCTGGTCCACGACCGGAACCGGCGGTGAGAGCTCAAACCCGGGAACGGCGGTGAGAACTCGAGTCCCGCATCGTCGGTGAGAGCTCAACCCCGGGCACCAGGGGACTAGTGTGAGAATCCCACAACGACGGCCGAGGAATTTCGGTGATTCCTTGGACATTGTGCCCGGAACCGCGTCCTAAGGTGGGTGAACCCACCGACGAAGGATGCGATGTCACACCCGTACCGACAGACCGCGCCACCGCTCGCGCAGACTCAACAGCTCGACCATGCCCGGAAGCGCGCTCGCGCGATCGAGGCGGTGGCGACCGGCTCGCACACCGGCAATGCTCCCTCCCTCGACGACGCGACTCCAGCGGTCGGCCTGATGGATCTCGACCTGCTGGTCGAGCAGTTCGAGCAGCTGCGATCGGCATTCGCCGGAGGGCGGGACGTGCTGCACGCCGTTGCCTGCAAGGCCGTTCCGCTGCGCCCACTGCTCAACCTCTATGCGGATCTGGGTGCCGGCTGCGAAGTGGCCAGCCCGGGAGAGCTGGAACTGGCCGTCGCCGCCGGATTCGACCCGGAGCGCATCGTCTTCGACTCACCGGCGAAGACCTGGACCGAGCTGCGGCGCGCGCTCGACCTCGGGGTGTCGATGAACGTCGACAACTGGCAGGAGCTGACGCGGCTCGACGAGATCATCGCGGACCGGGGAACAGCCTCGGCGAGGATCGGGGTGCGCGTCAACCCGCAGACCGGGTCGGGAACGATCGGGGCGATGAGCACCGCGACGTCGACATCGAAGTTCGGCATCGGCATCGCCGATTCCGGGGCGCGCGAGGACCTCATCCGGGCGTACCTCGAGCGGCCCTGGCTGACCCAGATCCACGTCCACTCGGGATCGCAGGGAATCGGTCTCGGGCAGGCCGCCGACAGCATCGCCGAGGTCGTCGAGCTCGCACAGGAGATCAACGATCGTGCTGCGGCTCGCGCCGACCCGCACCGGCAGGCGGACCCGCATCGGCAGGCGAACCCGCACCCGCAGGCTGACCCGCAGCACCGGCAGGCGAACCCGCACCCGCAGGCTGACCCGCAGCACCGGCAGGCGGAGCGGCAGAATCGGCACCGACAGATCGTGCGCATCGACATCGGCGGGGGACTGCCGGTGAACTTCGCGGGCGAGGACATCGCTCCCACCTTCGCCGAGTACCGGGCCGCTCTCGAAACCCGGGTCCCCGATCTCTTCGACTTCGAGCTGGTCACCGAGTTCGGCCGCTCCCTCGTGGCGAAGGCGGGCACGATCCTCACCCGGGTCGAGTCCACGAAGACCACCGGCGGCAGACTCATCGCCGTGACCCACGCCGGCGCGCAGGTCGCCACCCGCACCGCCTACGCGCCCGAGGACTGGCCGCTGCGGGTCCTGCCCTTCGACTCGCACGGCCGCCCGAAGCCGGTCGAGGGCGAGGTGGCGACGGACGTCGCAGGACCGGCCTGCTTCGCCGGGGACCTCCTCGCACGGGACCACATCCTGCCCCGTATGGAGGCCGGTGACCTCATCGCCGTCCCCGACACCGGCGCCTACTACTTCAGCAACCACTACTCCTACAACCTGCTGCCCAGAATCCCGATCCTCGGCTACCAGCGGACCCGGCCGGCGCAGCGGCTCGGTACGCGTTCCGCCACGGCGGACGAGCTTGAGTTCGTCCTCCTCCGCCGCGGGCAGACACTCGAGGAGATCCTCGCCGAGGCGGGGCCCGCAACGATCGGATAGCCTGCAGACATGACTTTCGACGTCTTCGACGGACACAATGACCTGGCCTGGTACCTGCGGGAAGAGCGCGACTACAGCGTCGAGGGGCTCGACGAT
>JAPSIC010000179.1 GCA_031179165.1 Brevibacterium sp. | reverse complement strand
CCGGCGGCGCAGGCATGCGCGCGGCGATCGAATCGGGCCAGCGCGCCCGGACCGCGGTCCTGACCAAGCTCTACCCCACCCGCTCCCACACCGGTGCCGCCCAGGGCGGCATGTGCGCGGCCCTGGCGAACGTGGAAGAGGACAACTGGGAGTGGCACACCTTCGACACCGTCAAGGGCGGTGACTACCTCGTCGACCAGGATGCCGCCGAGGTGATGGCGAAGGAGGCCATCGACGCCGTCCTCGACCTCGAGAAGATGGGTCTGCCCTTCAACCGCACCCCCGAGGGCAGGATCGACCAGCGCCGCTTCGGCGGGCACACCCGTGACCACGGCAAGGCCCCCGTGCGCCGCTCCTGCTACGCGGCCGACCGCACCGGGCACATGATCCTCCAGACCCTCTACCAGAACTGCGTCAAGCACGGGGTCGAGTTCTACAACGAGTTCTACGTCCTCGACCTGGTCATGACCGAGGTCGACGGCATCCGCCGCCCCGCCGGCGTCGTCGCCTACGAACTGGCCACCGGCGAGATCCACGTCTTCCACGCCACCTCCGTCGTGTTCGCGACCGGCGGTGTGGGCAAGGTGTTCAAGACCACCTCCAACGCCCACACCCTGACCGGCGACGGCATGGCCGTGACCTACAACCGGGGCATTCCGCTCGAGGACATGGAGTTCTTCCAGTTCCATCCCACGGGCCTGGCCGGCCTCGGCATCCTCCTGTCGGAGGCCGCTCGCGGTGAGGGTGCGATCCTGCGCAACTCCGAGGGTGAGCGCTTCATGGAGCGCTACGCCCCGACCATCAAGGACCTCGCCCCGCGTGACATCGTCGCCCGGTCGATGGCCAATGAGGTCCGCGAGGGTCGCGGCTGCGGCCCCAACAAGGACTACGTCCTCCTCGACCTCACGCACCTCGAGCCCGCCCACATCGATGCGAAGCTGCCCGACATCACCGAGTTCGCCCGCACCTACCTCGGCGTCGAACCCTACACGGAGCCGGTGCCGGTGTTCCCGACCGCGCACTACGTGATGGGCGGAATCCCGACCAACGTCGCCTCCGAGGTGCTCGCCGACAACGACACCGTCATCCCGGGCCTCTTCGCCGCCGGCGAATGCGCCTGCGTGTCCGTCCACGGCTCGAACCGCCTGGGCACCAACTCGCTGCTCGACATCAACGTCTTCGGCAAGCGTGCGGGCATCGCGGCGGCCGAGTACGCGCTGAGCGCGAACCCCGTGCCGCTGCCCGAGGAGTCGGAGGCCGACACCGTGGCGATGCTCGAGAAGCTGCGGACCTCGGATGGAACCGAGCGCATCGGGTCCATCCGCAAGGATCTGCAGGACATCATGGACGCCAACGTCCAGGTGTTCCGCACCGACGCCACCCTGCGCGAGGCCCTCGACGAGATCGCCAAGCTGCGGCAGCGCTACGCCAACATCGGCATCCAGGACCGCGGCAAGCGCTACAACCTCGACCTGCTCGAAGCCGTGGAGCTGGGCTTCCTGCTCGAGCTCGCCGAGGTCATCGCCGTCGCCGCCATCCACCGCAAGGAGTCCCGCGGCGGGCACTTCCGGGAGGACTTCCCGGATCGCGACGACGAGAACTTCATGCATCACACGATGACCTATCTCGATCCCGAGGCCGAGACCGACGGGATCCGCGGCATGCGTCTGGAGACGAAGCCGGTGGTCGTCACCCGTTACCAGCCGATGGAGCGTAAGTACTGATGAGCACGGACACCAACACCCCGGAGCCGGCCTCGAAGGTCGATCTGCCCGACCATCTGGCCGGCGGCGAAGGCGAGATCCCGTCCTTCGACTGCACGATCCGCATCGCCCGGTTCAACCCGGAGGCCGATGAGGAGCCGCACTGGGAGGACTACCAGGTCACCATGTACGGCACCGACCGGGTGCTCGATGCGCTGCACAAGATCAAGTGGGAGATCGACGGTTCCCTGTCGTTCCGCCGCTCCTGTGCCCACGGGGTCTGCGGTTCGGATGCCATGCGCATCAACGGCCGCAACCGCCTGGCCTGCAAGACCCTGCTCAAGGACCTCGACACCGACAAGCCGATCACCGTCGAGGCGATCAAGGGCCTGCCGCTGGAGAAGGACCTCATCGTCGACATGGAGCCCTTCTTCCAGTCCTACCGCGAGGTGATGCCCTTCCTCATCACCTCCGGTCATGAGCCGACCCGTGAGCGCCTGCAGTCGCCGGAACAGCGCGAGATCTTCGACGACACCACCAAGTGCATCCTGTGCGCCTCGTGCACCTCGTCGTGCCCGGTGTTCTGGACCGACGGCCAGTACTTCGGTCCCGCCGCGATCGTCAACGCGCACCGGTTCATCTTCGATTCGCGTGACGACGGCGGTGACATGCGCCTGGAGATCCTCAACGACAAGGAGGGCGTGTGGCGCTGCCGCACCACCTTCAACTGCACCGAGGCCTGCCCGCGCGGCATCGAGGTCACCAAGGCCATCGCCGAGGTGAAGCAGGCGATCCTGCAGCGCGCGTTCTGACGCGGACCGAGTCCTGAGAACCGCTGAAGCGGCCGTGCACACCAGTGCGCGGCCGCTTTCGCGTTGAGCGGGCCGCGCGGTGGCGGCCTTCGCGGTCGGCGACCCTCGCTGTGGGGGTCTGTGCGCTCGCTCTCCGCGGAGCGAACCTGATAATCGGTCGCTCACGGCCGCCGTAGACTTGCCGCATGCGTCGTTGTCTCCCCCTCGCTCACTGGGCCCTCGGCTCAGTCCTCGTCCTGCTGCTCGTCCTCGCCCAGGCCCTCCTCTCCCCCGCCGGCGCACCGGCGGCCCCGCCGGAGGAGAAGCTCTACCAGACGCCGGCCGACCTCGGTGATGGAGCGAAGCCGCCGGTTCCCGTCGCCCAGTCGTGGCTGGTGGGCGACCTGGACACGGGAGAGGTCCACGAGGGCCATGAGACCGGGAAGAGGCATGCACCCGCCTCGACGATCAAACTGCTGACCGCACTCGCCCTCGTCGAGGTGCTCAACGATCCCGAGCAGAAGGTGCGCGCGGAGTTCGAGGACATGCAGATCGACGGCACCAAGGTCGGGATCATGCAGACCAACGACTACACCGTCGACGACCTCTTCCACGCGATGCTGATGTCGAGCGCCAACGACGCGGCACATGCGCTCGGACGGGCCGCCGGCGGCCAGGAGAAGGCCGTCGAGCTGATGAACCGGAAGGCCACCGAGCTGGGCATGAGCGACACCCATGCCTCGAACACCTCGGGCCTCGACGACGAGAACCAGTACACGACGGTGGCGGACATGATGAAGCTCGCGTGGGCCGTGTGCGAGAACGACTATCTGATGACCGTCATCGGCACCGAGACCTACGACTTCCCGGGCGGGACGAACCCCGACACGAAGGAGAAGTTCAAGGGCTACGAGATCCAGAACCACACGAAGATCGTCGGTCGCATCGACGGAGGTCTGGGGCTGAAGAACGGGTACACGACAACGGCCAAGGGCGCCTATATCGCCGTGGCCGAACGCGACGGCCGGCGCCTCGTCTCGGCCCTCCTCGGGTCCGAGAACAGCTCCCGGCAGGCCGCGGTCGACCTCCTCGAATGGGACTTCGCGCAAACGGAGCCGAAGGTCATCGGCACGGTGCCGGTGGGTGCGGCGGTGACGCAGCAGCCGAATCAGGCGGACACGGCTGCGAACGCGGGGTCGGTCGATGCGGGCGCGGCCGATGGAGCCTCGGCGTCCGGAACCGAGGCGGCCGCGGGATCGGCCGGAGACGCGGGCGGGAACGGTGACGAGAGCTCCGGGCTGTCGGGGCTGTCGTTCGCGATCGAGCCCGAGCGTGCCCTGCCGATCGGACTGCTCACGGCCGGGGTTGTGCTGCTGCTGTGCGTCTCCATCCTCTTCTGGCGGAAGAACTCGCGGCGACGCTGACTTGGCCCCCGCGGTCGCATTTGACTCTCTCGGGCGAGTTCCGTTAAGCTGGGGTCTTGCCTTCGAAGGCGTCCGGCCTCATTGAACACGCTGATCGTCCAGTACGACGATTTGTCAGTTGACAGTTCAGCGGATTGTTCGTCTTTGCAAATGATCGGCCACGGACTCGTGTCTCTTCGTCAAGGCAATCCCCAACCGTGGTGAATCAACCCAGCCCGCGGTATCCCAGTCGGTCAGCCGCCGACTTCGTCGGATGGCAACCGACTCGAATACGACAAGAATCGCGTGCGTTGAAGCGCGCCATTCACTGCAGAAATGAAAAGAAAGGAGGGACCCGATGACTCAGTTCCCCCAATGGGTGCAACGTGCCGTCGAGCATGCCGGACTCATCGATCCCAGGATCAGCCGACAGGAGTCCGGCGAAGTCACCATCTGTGACGCCACCGGTCGCACCGTGCTGTTCACAGGCTCATCGCTGCGGGAGACCACTCCCCTGGCAGCCTGATCGCACCATTCGACGTCCTCGGTCATCTCCGCGCTGCTGGGTTTCATGCAGCGCCAGGTCGTGACAGTATGACAGACGCCCGGCGTTCGGGCAGGTTGAACCTGCACGAACGCCGGGCGTCTTCGTGTCAGGGGAGGTCCTCGTCATCGAGGTCGACCTCGATCGACTGCTCGAGCACATCACTGGGATTCGCTTCGGCCGCAGCCGACGACGGTCGCTGCTCCAGCCCCTCCGAGTAGAGCGAATCATCCTCCGGGTCGACCTCCAATGACTGTTCGATCCTGTCGCCGTCGGGAACTTCGACAGGTGCATCACCGTGACGTGGGTCCATGATCTCCTCCTCAGTCGGGGTCGAACACACCCGAGCTCTCGCCGCTGCCCGGCGGCAGGCCGGAGACTCAGGGTATGTGCGATCGTAGCCGGACCAGATTGCATGTCAAGCAGTCGCGGTGATTGGGCGGCGGTCGGTGTCCTCCTCCGGCTCCGCCGTCCTGTGGCAGAATCGTCGGAGAGGTCCGCTGCGACGACGATGGGTTGCATCGTTCGATGTCCCGACCGCCGTCTTCGCGTGCCCGGCCGATTCGCATGCTGAGCGGAGGAGACAATGTCGTCTGTGCACATCGTCCACGATCCGGTCGATGACCATCGCCGAGGTGAGCTGCTCTTCGACGGGGCGCTGCTGATCTTTCCCCGCCTGCCGGGACTGGGTGCGTTCCGCGATCGGGTCGCCGACCTGATCCGCGAACGATTCGGCGACATCGATCCGGAGACGGCCCATGATTCGCTCGGGTCAGACGAGCTGGATGCCGCGATCGCCGATCTCCGCGTCGCCGTCGGCAAAGACCCAGCGGCGCGCGAGCTGGTGCTGACCGCGCTGGCGAACAGCGGCGTCGACCTCGAGGACACCTACTGGGACAGGGTGAATCTGCGCCTGTTCCCACCCGGGTCGGCTCATGCCCGGCGCGGAACCGGATGGCACCGAGATACCTGGGGGTCGAACATCGCCGCCCAGACGAACTGGTGGACGCCGATCTTCCCCATCACCGTCGAGCGGACGATCAGCTTCGCTCCCGACCTGTGGCAGGAGCCGGTGGCCAACTCCAGTGCCGACTGGAGCCCGGCGGCGGCCCGGCAGAAGACGGTCCCGATGATCCCCGAGCCGGTGGAGGCGATCAGGGACACCGCTGACATGCCGGTGGTGGTCCAGCCCGGTGACATGCTCTGCTTCTCGGCCGCCCAGCTGCACAGAACGGTTCCCAACCGGACGCCGCTGGCCCGGTTCTCGGTCGAGGTCCGCACCGTCAGCGGTGCCGATGTCCGCGCAGGTCGCGGGGCACCCAACGTCGATTCCGACACCCCCGAGATCCACTATCGGTGGTTCAGACATGTGGTCGACGGCGAACGGCTGACCGCCCCGGAATGACGGACCGGACCGGAATGCCCCGAGAACCGCAGGAGGCCCGAACGCGCAGTCTCCTGCAGGTCCGGGGCTCCCCTGCGCCCTGACGGACGTCGGTTCATCTCTGCGGCTCTAGAAGTCCCAGTCCTCGTCCTGGGTGTTCTCGGCCTTGCCGATGACGTAGGAGAAGCCCGATCCGGAGAAGAAGTCGTGGTTGATTCTGCCGCCCCCGACAGAGGTTAGGTCCGCGGGAATAGGCACTTTTGGATTCCGTCTATTTCCGCGTTCATCCGCTAAAGGTGAGCAAGATGTGGTCAAAAATGGGCAACCGCTTCCCTGGCCACCAGAAGTCCTCGGGCCGCAACCACCGGCCCATAGGCGGCGACCCGCGACGGTGGATCTCGACGAAGATCGCACCGCAAAACCCGAGGAGTGTCGCAGTACCATCGACTTACTCCTCACCGTCGCCACACCCACTCGGTGCGAGCACACACGGGCACGGGTGGCGATCCCAGGATTGGGCTGGGCGGCAACGTCATCGCGGACCTTCTGCCAGCACCGTCAGGCGGCA
>JAPSIC010000040.1 GCA_031179165.1 Brevibacterium sp. | reverse complement strand
GCCAGGGCCGCGCACATGCCGCCCTGGGCGGCACCGGTGTGGGAGCGGGTGGGGTAGAGCTTGGTCAGGACCGCGGTCCGGGCGCGCTGGCCCGATTCGATCGCCGCGCGCATGCCTGCGCCGCCGGCACCGACGATGACGACGTCGTACTGATGTACCTGCATGTTTCTCCTTTTAGCCGGCCTGGCAGAAGTTTGCCAGGAGCGCTGGATCAGCGCCGGCCGGGCAGGGATCGAAGGTGAAGATGACGAGTGTGCCGAGCACGATGATGACCGTTGCGGCGATGTAGAGGATCACCTGCAGGCTCATCCGGGTGCCGGGCTTCTCGGCGTAGTCGATGATGACGGTGCGCAGGCCGTTGGTGCCGTGCAGCATGGCCAGCCACAGCATCAGCAGGTCCCAGATCTGCCAGAACGGGCTGGCCCACTTGCCGGCGACGAATCCGAAGTCGATGGCCTGGACGCCCTCGCCCACCCACAGGTTGACGAAGAGGTGTCCGAAGATGAGGATGACGAGCACGATGCCCGAGATGCGCATGAACAGCCACGCGAACATCTCGAACTTCGACCGCGAGGACTTGTGCCGCGAATAACCGGTGCGCGGCTGGGGGATGGATGTCGTGCTCATGTCAGCCTCCGAAGGTGTGCATCAGCTGGCGGGGGATGAAGGCGACCATGACGATGAGCCACAGCACCATGGCTCCCCAGAACAGCTTCTTCTGATTTCTCGTGCCGCCCTTGGAGAAGTCGACGAGAATGACGCGCAGACCGTTGAACGCATGGAAAGCGATCGCGGCGACGAGAGCGATCTCACCGATGGCCATGAAGGGTGTCTTGTAGGTTCCGATCACGGCGTTGTAGGCCTCGGGCGAGACGCGGACGAGGGCAGTATCGAGCACATGGACCAAAAGGAAGAAGAAGATTCCGACGCCTGTGACGCGATGCGCGACCCAGGACCACATTCCTTCGTTTCCTCGGTACAGAGTGCCCGTAGACGCTTTGGCCACGGAGCATCCTCCATCTTGGATAATTCGACTGTGTACATCCAAAAACTACGCTCAACGCCGCGCAGTTGCCAGTCGGAGCACCGCCGGGCGTGAAGGATCACACTCAATATCCTGGCAGTTCCCTCAAAACCGTCGCCTCGCTGTCCGTTCATCTTCAATTACCGCACGGACGTGTGCTCTAAATGCTCGTCGTGTCCGACACGGCCGATGGCGTCGCTGAGACGCTGCTCGAATTCTGAGACACTGAGGGGGTGAACAGTCACTTCCACGCCATCATCCCCGCCGGCGGGTCCGGAACCCGGCTCTGGCCGCTCTCGCGCAAGGCGACGCCCAAGTTCCTCCACGATGTGCTCGGAACGGGGCGGAGCCTGCTCCAGGCGACCTGGGACCGGGTGGCGCCGCTCGTCGGCGACGACAACGTCTGGGTGGTGACCGGGGAGAACCACCGCGATCAGGTCGCCGAGCAGCTGCCGGGTCTGCGGGCCGATCAGATCGTCGCCGAACCGTCGCCGAAGGACTCGGCCGCGGCCATCGGCCTGGCCGCGATGCTCATCGCCCGCACCGACCCGGATGCGATCGTCGGCTCGTTCTCCGCCGACCACTCGATCACCAACGTCGACGAATTCACCGCCGTCATCGAGCAGGCGTGTGCCGCGGCCGAGACCGGTGACATCGTCACGGTCGGCATCATGCCCCGTCACCCGGCCACCGCCTACGGCTACATCGAGACCGGGGAGCTGCTCGGCCTCGCGGGAGCCCCGAGCGCGCGCCGGGCCGCGGCGTTCGCCGAGAAGCCCGAGGCCAGCACCGCTCGCCGCTATGTCAACTCGGGCCGCTACCGGTGGAACGCCGGGATGTTCATCGCCCGGGCCTCGGCGCTGCTCGGGGTCCTCGAGCACGAGGACCCCGCCCTGCATGCGGGTCTGTCCCGGATCGCGGCGGCCTGGGGCGGCGACGAGCGCGGCGATGTCCTCGCCGAGGTGTGGCCCGGCCTGGAGAAGAGAGCCATCGACTACGTCGTGGCCGAACCGGCCGCCGCCGCCGGTCGCGTCATCGTCATCCCCGGCGACTTCGGCTGGGACGACGTCGGCGACTTCGACTCCGTGGCCCGGCTGCGCCAGCCGGTGCCGGGGGAGCCGCAGGGAGTCATCTCCATCGGCGGCTCCTGCGACATCGTGGAGGTCGACGCCTCCGGGGTCGTGTTCTCCGAGCAGCCGCGCACGGTCGCGATCGTCGGTCTCGACGACCTCGTCGTCGTCGACACCGAGGACGTTCTCCTCATCACCTCCCGCTCACACGCGCAGGATGTGAAGAAGGCGGTGTCCGCGGCGGGGGAGCGGGGACTCGAGGACCTGCTGTAGTGCGGCGTCGGCCTGTGTGTCGAAATTGGTCGCCAAACTCCCCCGGATGACGTTGAATGTCTAGCATGACAGTCAATGCTCCACCACCCCGAAGCGCTCCCGCAGGGAGATGCACTCCCTGAAGGACCAGACGTGATCGGCTCCATCATCGCTGACATCGAGGCAGAGCTCATCGAGTTCCGCCGCGACATCCATGCCCACCCCGAGCTGTCCTTCCAGGAGTTCGCCACCACCGACAAGATCGTCGCGCGCCTGCAGGCCGCCGGTCTCCACCCCGAGCGCCTCGACGGCACCGGCGTCGTCTGCGAGGTCGGTGCCGGTCCGCTGGCGCTGGCGCTGCGCGCCGACATCGATGCCCTGCCCGTCGACGACCTCATCGAGGAGGAATTCAGGTCGACGGTCGCCGGGGTCGCCCACGCCTGCGGCCACGACGTGCATCTGACCGCGCTGGTGGGGGCGGGCATCGCCCTGCAGCGGATCCACGACTCCACTCCCGGCGGGCTCGGCGCACGCGTGCGCCTGATCTTCCAGCCGGCCGAGGAGGTCACCCCCGGCGGCGCCCTGCGCGTCATCTCCCAGGGCGTCCTCGACGAAGTCCCCGAGGTCTATGCCATCCACTGCGACCCCAACGTCGACGTCGGCAAGGTCGGCTCCCGCATCGGAGCGATCACCGCCGCCGGTGACACCCTGATCATCCGCCTCCGCGGCCACGGCGGGCACACCTCGCGCCCGCACCTGACCGAGGACCTCGTCTACGCCCTGGCCAAGCTCGCCACCGACCTGCCCTCCACCCTGGGCCGACTCATCGACCCCCGCCATGCGATCTCGCTGGTGTGGGGCGAGATCAGCTCCGGCCACGCCGCCAACGTCGTGCCCAGCGAGGGGATCCTCCGCGGGACCCTGCGCTGCCTCGACGTGGCCGGATGGAACCAGGTCGCCGAGGTGCTGCCCGAGCTCGTCGAGCGGATCGCCGGACCCTACGGAGTCGAGGTCGACCTCGAGCACCGGCGCGGGGTGCCACCCGTCGTCAACACCGAGGACCAGGTGACCCTGGTCGAATCGGCGGTGCGCGCCGAGCTCGGGGAGAACTCGGTGCAGCTGACCCCCCAGTCGATGGGCGGGGAGGACTTCGCCTGGTACCTCACGCACTGCCCGGGGGCCCTCGTGCGGGTGGGCACCCGCACGCCGGGCGGAATCACCTATGACATCCATCAGGGCGACCTGCTCATCGACGAGGACTGTGTGCCGATCGCGGCCCGGATCTTCGCCGCCACCGCCCTCAAGTCGATCCAGTCGCGACGGTGACCTGCCGTGCGCACCTGCGGCCGGTCGCGACGGTGACCTGCCGTCCACCCCTGCGGCCGGTCGTGAGGTGACCTGCCGTGCGCATCTGGGGCACGGATCCCCGGCTCAGGGTGAGCCGATAATCTGGGTCCCATGATTCCAACGGGCGTGAGCGTGAGACTGACTGCCGGATTCGGTGCGCTGAGCCTGCTCGGCCTGGGCGGCTGCACGGTGACGACCCCGGAGCCGGTGGAGGAGCCGACCACCGGGTGCATGATCTCGGCCCCGGCGGGATTCGCCGACCATTCCGCGGGAGCCCTGACCCTGGCGGAGACGCAGCGGGCGCGGGCGGCGGGGATCTTCTCGGCCACCTCCAGCCAGCGCGTCTCCGACGGCTCGGCCACCTCGGCGGCGCTGGAGAGGATGAGCGGCCAGGGCTGCGCACTGACGATGGTCATCGGTCCCGGTGGGGCCGATGAGCTCCACGAGCACGCCGTGGACCATCCCGACGACGTCTTCCTCGGGATCGCCAGCGGCCGCGACGACTTCCCCGACAACGTTCTCAGCATGGACTTCGACCTCGTCCCCGCCGCCTTCATCGCCGGCTACACCGCCGCCACTGCCAGCGAGACCGGAGAGGTCGCCGCTGTCGTCTCGCGCGGATTCCCGGAGGCGGAGGAGATCCTCGAGGCCTTCGACGCCGGGGTCGACCTGCACAACGAGGAGCACGACGACGAGGATGCCCCCGACGTCGAGTCGTACCGGGAATCACGGATCGGGGACCGGACGGTGCCGGACACCGACCACGGCGGCCGCCGCTTCTTCGACCGGGCCGTCGACGCCGACGTCGACGTCGTCGTGCCCTTCGGCTCGGCCGCGTCGATGGGGGTGATCACCGCCGCCGACGAGGCGCTGATGGAGGCGAGCACCGACGAGGCCGGCGAGGAGACCGAGAAGGTCCTGCCGAAGGTCATCTGGTACGGCGCCTCGGGAGCGTTCAGCGATGCGATCATCGCGACGATCGAACCGAACATCCGCCGCGGGCTGCGGACCATCTTCCCGCAGTGGCCGCAGAGCCGGAACCCCGACGAGGTGGCCGAACCAGCGGCGACACAGCCCGAGGACGTCGGCGGCTTCCTCGTCGCCGATCGCCACTACGAGGGCACGATCGCCAACGGCGGAGTGGTCATCACCGCCGAGGACGGGTTCCTCTCCCGCGTCTCGGACGCCGGCCGCAACATCTCCGACCTCCGGGAGCGGATCAAGAGCGGAGACATCGACCCGGAGAAGTCGTAGACCGTCCGCGATCGGCAGCTGTGGACGGATCGGATCCGATAGTCTGGGCAGGTGTTGAATAATCCCGCCGGAGTCGCAGCAGACGACCCCATCCTGCAGTTGCCCAAAGTCTCCCTCCACGACCACCTCGACGGCGGTCTGCGCCCTGCCACGATGATCGAACTGGCGGACGCGATCGGCCATCGGCTGCCCGCCGACGAACCCGAGGCGCTCGCGAAGTGGTTCAGCGATTCGGCGAACTCGGGGGACCTGGTCCGCTACCTCGAGACGTTCACCCACACCGTGGCCCTGATGCAGAACCGGGAGGGTCTCGTCCGCGTGGCCCGGGAATGGGTGCTCGACCAGGTGGCCGACGGCGTGTTCTACGCCGAGGCGCGGTGGGCGCCCGAGCAGCACCTGGAGGGCGGACTCGAACTCGACGACGTCGTCGAAGCCGTCCAGGAAGGCCTCGAGGCCGGAGTGGCCGAGGCCTCGGCGGAGGGGAAGTTCATCCGCGTCGGCCAGATCATCACCGCGATGCGGCAGGCCGACAACTCCCTGGCGATCGCCGAGCTGGCCATTCGGCACCGGGAGCACGGCTCGGACTCCGGCGTCGTCGGCTTCGATATCGCGGGCCCCGAGAACGGCTTCCCGCCCTCGGCGCACCTGTCGGCATTCAACGCCCTCCACCAGGCCTTCGTGCCGGTGACGATCCACGCGGGGGAGGCCGCCGGCAAGGACTCCATCCATGAAGCCGTCGCCCTCTGCCATGCCCAGCGCATCGGCCATGGGGCCAGGATCGTCGAGGACATGGACATCGTCGACGGTCAGGGCCAGCTGGGCCGGCTGGCCGAATGGATCCTCGACCAGCAGATCCCGCTCGAACTCTGCCCCAGCTCCAACCTCCAGACCGACATCGGGGGCACGATCGCCGACCACCCGATCACAGGGCTCAAGGACCTCGGCTTCGCCGTCACCATCAATCCGGACAACCGGCTGATGTCGGGCACCTCGGTGAGCCGGGAGATGCGCCTGCTCGTCGACGAGGCCGGCTGGACCCAGACCGACCTCGAATGGGCGACCGTCAATGCGGTCACCGCAGCATTCCTGCCCCTGGACGTGCGTGAGCGGATGCTCGACGAGATCCTCATCCCCGGCTTCGCCCGGGTCCACGTGTGAGTCAGGGAGCCGGAGTGAGTCGAAACACGGAGTCGGGGGGCGCGGAGCCGGGGGACGCGGACGTCCGTGCCCCCCGGGCGATGCTGCTCGTCGTCGTCGTCCTCGGCCTGCAGGCGGCAGGCCTGCTCGCGGCGGCGGTGTCCTTCGTCGTCGCGGCGATCACCGCGGGTGGCCTCGCCGGTTCGCTGCTCGGACTGGCGGTGATGTTCCTCGTCTTCGCCGCCGGCATCGCGGCGGCCGCCCGAGGCTCCTGGCGACTGCACCGCTGGGCCAGGCCGGCGGCCATCGCCTTCGAGCTGCTCGTCATCCTGTTCGGCGTCAACATCCTCGGCGGGGCCCTGTGGCTGGGACTGGCCGCGATCCTGACGGCCGCCGCTGTCATCGTCGGGTACTTCCTGCCCCCGGTCGTCGACGCCTACAATCGGGCGCTCGCGGACTGAGGCCCGGGTGGGGCGGACCGAGGCCCCGGGCGGGGCGCGCGAGGTCCTGGCCGCGCGCCGAGGTGGGTCGCGAGTCCCGCAGGTGCCGTCTCAGCACTGCGGCGGCGCCCAGTCCTGGACCGATGCCGCAGCTCCGGCGGCCAGCCTCGGCGGCAGCGCGTGCAGGACGGCGTTGCGCAGCCCCGAGAGGATGCGGGACTCGGTCTGGAAGACCCGTCCGACCAGATATGACGTCCGTGCGATGTCTTGGCTGCGCGATCTCCGCAGACCGTCGTAGCGATCGAGCATGTGCTCGAGCCGAGCCGGGTCGCCCATCCGACCGGCCAGCACCGCCAGGGTCGCGGCGTCCTCGAGCGCCTGCCCGCCGCCCTGCCCCAGATTCGGGGTCATCGCATGGGCGGCGTCGCCGAGGAGGACGATCCGCCCCGCATGGCAGCGCGGCAGCGGTGCACCCAGATCCCAGATCGGGGTGCGGTGGATCGCCTCCGCGGGAGTGGCCTCGATCAGATCCATGACGGGCCGATGCCAGCCGGTGAACATCTGCTCGACCGTCGACTTCTCACCGGGGAAGACCGCGTCTGCGGGCATGTTCGCGACCGCGAACCAGTAGACACGGCCGTCGGCCAGGGGCGCGATGCCGAACCGTCTGCCCCGGCCCACGGTCTCTCCGGCCTGGCCGTCCAGATCGACCGGGGCGGCGGTGATTCCGCGCCACGCGCCATAGCCGGAGTAGCGCAGCGGATGTCCCGGCGCGATCGCCTCCCGGACCCGGCTGCGGATGCCGTCGGCTCCGATCACGAGGTCGAAGCGCTCCGTCCGGCCATCGGCGCAGACCACCGTGCCGTCGCCGCGGGCGGAGATGACTTCGGAGTCACACCGGATGGAGACCTCGCCCATGTCGTCGGGGCCGGCCGTGCTCGCGACCCTGTCGGGGCCGGTTGTGTCCCTGTCCACTGCGTCGAGGAGGATGCGGTGGAGATCGGCGCGGTCGACGATCCTCAGGCGCCCGATCGACTCGGTGGGGATGCGCGCGATCCAGCGGCCGTCCGGGCGGCGCTGTCCGGCGGTGAATCCCTCCACGCCCCTGTCGGTGACGGAGGCGAAGGCCGGACCGAGGCCGAGAGTCTCCAGTGCCCGGATTCCGTTCGCGAACACGGACAGGCCCGAACCGCCGGCACGGACCGCGGCGGATGTCTCGAACACCGTCACCCGGGCTCCGGCCCGCCGCAGCCCGACGGCGGCGGAGAGGCCGCCGATCCCGGCGCCGACGATCGCGACCCGCATTCTCTGCTACTGCTCGAGATAGGGGCCGCAGGCCTCGGTGAGGAAGTCGCCGGCGACTCCGCCGTCCTGGTTCAGGCTCTGCGCCGTCTTCTGGATGCCCCACCAGACTCGCGGTGAGCCGCCCCATTGCAGCCGCATCTCCTCCCGCTTCCCGGGCTCGGCGGCCAGGTCGTCAGCGGCCAGGGAGATCCGCTCCTGCGCGTCGTCGGCGGTGCAGCGCGCCTTGTCGTCGGGGCTCTTCGGGTCGAGTGCGGGGATGTCCTCCGTGCTCACGGTCTTCAGCCGGTAGGCCGACCCGCCCACCTCCTCGACCGTGAAGGTGCCGTGGAGGAGCAGGAACGGCGACTCCTCACGCTGGACGTTCTTCGCATCGAGGGTCACGCTCACGCTGTCGGGGGTGTCGGGAGTGACGGTGACCTCCCCGGATTCGGGCAGGTCCGGGTTCGAGGCGGAGACCCACACCTTGAGGTAGGCCTCGGACTTCGACGCGGCCGCCTCGGCGAGGCCGGTCCACAGCGGGTCGACGTCCTTCGCGCCGCCGGGGGAGGAGTCGACGACGGTCACCGGGGGCGCGCCGTCCGGTGTCTCGATCGGGGTGACCTCCTCCGGGCTCAGCGAGGGGCGGGGTTCGGGGCGGGTGTCTCCCGAGGTGGGCACGCAGCCGGTGGTGGCCAGCACTGCGGCAGCGGTCAGGAGGGCAAGTGAGCGAATGCGCATGGTTCCTCGAAGAAGTGGTCGTGGCGGTGCTTGAGACCCAGCCTAGAGCGAGCCGGGGCTCCGGACCCGGCGGACGCGCTGGCCGAGGGCCGATTGCCGGTCGTCGGGACGGCGTCGGCGTCGACGATCAGTCTCACTCCGCCCCGAACCTCGTCGGCGTCGCTGTTCAATCCTCGTCGGCGTCGAAGCCGGTCGAGAGGATGCGGAGGAGCGAGGCGAGCTTCCTCTGCTGGGCCGGAGTGAGATCGGCGAGGATCTCCCGCTCGCGTTCGAGCAGCTCGGCCAGGGAGTTGTCGACGGTGGCACGGCCGGTCGCGGTCAGGCGCACGAGCACCCCGCGGCGATCGTCGGGATCCGGCAGCCGCTCGACCCAGCCGGCGGCGACGAGGCGGTCGATCCGGTTCGTCATCGTGCCGCTGGTCACCAGCGTCTCCTGGAGCAGACTCGACGGGGAGAGCTGGTAGGGCTCACCCGACCGGCGGAGGGCGGAGAGCACGTCGAAGGCCCAGACCTCGATCCCGTAGTCGGTGAAGCTCGCCTTCCTGGCCAGGTCCAACTGTCGGGACAGTCGTGTCACCCGGGACAGGATCTCCATCGGGGACACATCGAGATCCGGGCGCTCATGGCGCCACGCCGCGACGATCCGATCGACCTCATCCATGATGACGATTTTACGTCCACATCAAGAATCTTGACGACGAAGATACTTTTTCCCGAGAGATTCGCAACTCAAGTGGCCTGCGGGTTTGGAGACACGGGTGCGGATGGGAATAAAGTGGGATGCGGTTGTTGCATCCGTCAACGCAGCTGCGGGGCCAGACGGGTCCGCAGGAGAAACGAAGGAAGACACGTGGATCTTTTCGAGTATCAAGCACGTGACCTGTTCGAGAAGCACGGTGTGCCCGTGCTCAAGGCCAAGGTCGCCACGACACCAGCAGAAGCGAAGAAGGCAGCCGAGGATCTCGGCGGCGGAACCGTCGTCGTCAAGTCCCAGGTCAAGATCGGTGGCCGTGGCAAGGCCGGCGGCGTCAAGATCGCGAAGAACCCGGACGAGGCCGAAGCCCGTGCCGACGAGATCCTGGGCCTCGACATCAAGGGCCACGTCACGGAGAAGGTGATGATCGCCGAAGGTGCGGACATCGCCGAAGAGTACTACTTCTCGGTTCTCCTCGATCGGTCCAACCGCACCTACCTGGCGATGTGCTCGAAGGAGGGCGGCGTCGAGATCGAGCAGCTGGCCGAGGAGCGCCCCGAGGCACTGGGCAAGGTGCCGGTCAACGCAATCGACGGAATCGATGCCGCGAAGGCCGAGGAGATCGCGGCCGCGGCCGGCTTCGACGCCGAGACCGCAGCCAAGGTCGCACCCGTGCTGACCAAGCTGTGGACCGTGTTCGAGGAAGAGGACGCGACCCTCGTCGAGGTCAACCCGCTGGTCAAGACCGGTGCCGGTGAGATCATCGCCCTCGATGGCAAGGTGTCCCTCGACGACAACGCCGACTTCCGCCAGCCCGAGCACGCCGAACTCGTCGACATCAGCGCCGAGGACCCCCTCGAGCTCAAGGCCAAGAAGCTCGACCTCAACTACGTCAAGCTCGACGGTCAGGTCGGGATCATCGGCAACGGCGCGGGACTCGTCATGTCGACCCTCGACGTCGTCGCCTACGCCGGTGAGAAGCACGGCGGGGTCAAGCCCGCCAACTTCCTCGACATCGGAGGCGGCGCCTCGGCCGAGGTGATGGCCAACGGCCTCGACGTCATCCTCGGCGATGACCAGGTCGAGAGCGTCTTCGTCAACGTCTTCGGCGGCATCACCGCCTGCGACGAGGTCGCCAACGGCATCGTCAAGGCCCTGGAGATCCTCGGCGACTCGGCCACGAAGCCCCTCGTCGTCCGCCTCGACGGCAACAATGTCGAAGAGGGCCGCAAGATCCTCGCCGACGCCGATCATGCCCTCGTCACTCTGACCGACACCATGGACGGTGGAGCCGACAAGGCCGCCGAACTGGCTGCTGCCAAGTAAGGAAAGGTCTCAACACACATGTCAATCTTCCTGAATTCCGATTCGAAGATCATCGTCCAGGGCATCACCGGCGGAGAAGGCACCAAGCACACCGCGCGGATGCTCGCCGCCGGCTCCAACGTCGTCGGCGGCGTCAACGCCCGCAAGGCCGGCTCCACCGTCAAGCACACCGACAAGGACGGCAACGAGGTCGAGCTTCCCGTGTTCGCCTCCGTCTCCGAGGCGATGGAAGCCACCGGTGCCGACGTCTCCGTGGCGTTCGTGCCCCCGGCGTTCTCCAAGGACGCCGCGATCGAGGCCATCGACGCGAAGATCGGTCTGCTCGTCATCATCACCGAGGGCATCCCGGTCCAGGACTCGGCCGAGGTCTGGGCCCGCGCCCAGGCGGCCGGCAACGCGACCCGCATCATCGGGCCCAACTGCCCGGGAATCATCTCCCCGGAGCAGTCGCTGGCAGGCATCATCCCCGCGAACATCACCAAGAAGGGCAAGCTGGGCCTCGTCTCGAAGTCGGGCACCCTGACCTACCAGATGATGTACGAGCTGCGTGACCTCGGCTTCTCCACGGCGATCGGAATCGGCGGCGACCCGGTCATCGGCACCACCCACATCGACGCCCTCGAGGCCTTCGAGAAGGATCCCGAGACCGAGGCCATCGTCATGATCGGTGAGATCGGCGGAGACGCCGAGGAGCGGGCCGCCGACTACATCAAGGAGCACGTGACCAAGCCGGTCGTCGGCTACGTCGCCGGATTCACCGCGCCCGAGGGCAAGACCATGGGCCACGCCGGCGCCATCGTCTCCGGTTCGTCGGGCACCGCCCAGGCGAAGAAGGAGGCCCTCGAGGCCGCCGGAGTCAAGGTCGGCAAGACCCCGACCGAGACCGCCGAGCTCATGCGCGAACTCCTCTCCTGAGGATTCCGACGCCGCGGCCCCGGTTGAGCCGTAGTTCCGCTTGAACCGCGGCTCTGGCCGGGCTGAGGCTCCGACCGAGCTGGAATTCCGGCCGAACTGAGTGCGCGGACGCTGCCCGTCTCCCATGGGGAGGCGGGCAGCCTCCCTTCTGCGGTGCTCTTCGCCCTCGGAATCGAGTCAGCGCCGCAGACTCCATCAGTTTTGGAACTATGCATCTGTTCCGGAACAGATGCATAGTTCCAAAACTGATGAGGCCCGAGTGGAGGTCTCCTCAGCCGCAGAAGCCGGTTCGCCCTCGGGATGGATCTGCCGAAATCGGGCGGAGGCGCTAGCCTGAGCGTGTGAACAAGGACACCACCGAACTGCGCCCGGACCACACCTCCACCCCCGACGCGGACACCTCCGCCCCCGCTGAGGACACCTCCGCCTCCGCCGTGGACACCCCTACTGCTGGGAGCGTCACACCGGCAACCAGCCCCGACCTGCAGGCCCATCCCCGCAACTTCGGCTCCGACAACTGGGCCGGAGCCCACCCCGAGGTCATCGACGCCGTCGTCGCGGCGAATGTCGGGCACACCCCCGCCTACGGCGGTGACCCGTGGACGATCCGGTTCCAGGAGATCGCCCGAGGCCACTTCGGACCCCGCGCCCAGGCGTTCCCGGTGTTCAACGGCACCGGCGCCAATGTGCTCGGCCTCCAGTCCGCTCTGCCGCGCTGGGCCGCGGTCATCACCGCCGCCAGCGCCCACATCAACTACGACGAGACCGGGGCCCCGGAGAAGGTTGGCGGGCTCAAGATCGTCGGCGCCCGGACCGCGGAGGGGAAGCTCGACCCCGACGCCATCGAGGGGGCGGTCATCGGTCGCGGCAGCGAGCACAACGCCCAGCCGCTGGCCGTGTCCATCTCCGAATCGACGGAATGGGGCACGACCTACCGCCCCGACGAGATCCGCGCGATCGCAGACACCGCCCACCGCCTCGGGATGATCCTCCACATCGACGGGTCCCGGCTGGGCAACGCCGCGGCCTTCCTCGGCACGGACCTGGGCTCACTGACCACCGCGGTCGGCGTCGACATCCTCAGCCTGGGTGGGACGAAGAACGGACTGCTGGGCGCCGAAGCCGTCGTCGTCCTCAACCCCGAGATCGGGCAGGGGATGAGATTCCTGCGGAAGATGAACCTGCAGCTGTCGTCGAAGATGCGCTTCCTCTCCGCCCAGCTGGGCGCCCTGTACGAGGGCGAGCTGTGGCGCACCTCGGCGGACCACGCGAACGCGATGGCCCGTCGTCTGGCCGAAGGACTCGCCGAGGCGGCCTCGACCGGCCGGGCAGCGGGAGTGAGGATCGTGCAGGAGGTCGAATCGAACGTCGTCTTCGCGCAGCTGCCGCCGGAGACCGCGGCCCGGGCCCGGCAGCGGTTCGCGTTCGCGGACTGGCCGCTGGGGGAGAACGTCGTGCGCCTGATGTGCTCCTTCGACACCGCCGCCGAGGACGTCGACGCGCTGATCGCAGCGATCGCGGCGGAGTGACCGGCCCTGCCACCGGCGGAGGTGAGCCCCGGAGGCGAGGGCCGAGCATCCCACTCAGTGGCGTGGATCCTGCCGGTCTCCGGTGCTTGGTATGGTGATTCGGCCCACAAGCCGTTCGGGCACCTTCCCACGCCGCTCAGGCGTCCAGACTCAAGGATGAACACATGCAGAAAGCCCTTGTCCCCGCACTCGTCGTACTCCTGGTGGTGATCTTCGGATTCGCCGCCTTCTTCCTCAGTTCCGGTCCCACCTCGGCGGCTGCGGGAGAGGAATCCCCCGACGACTGCGCGGTCGAGAAGTACGAGATGGGCCTCAAATGGCAGCAGCAGAGCGCCGAGGCGCGCGCTCTGCAGGCACAGACCTACGATTTCGCCACGGAACAGCTCGACAGTGCCGTCGCTGACGTGGGCGAGGGTGAGAACCCGGCCATCATCACCGACCTCGACGAGACGGTGATCGACAATTCGAAGCTGCTGGCCCGCGACCTCGCCGAATGCCACGACTACAGCACCTGGGACACCTGGGGAGACTGGGAGCGCAACGGTGAGCCGACCCTGATCCCCGGGGCACTCGAGTTCTTCGAGCACGCCGATGAGCTCGGTGTCGACATCTTCTACATCTCCGATCGCACCGACGAGAACAAGGCCGCGACCCTGGACACCCTCAAGGCTCTCGAACTGCCGCAGGTCACCGAGGAGAGCGTGAAGCTTCTCGGCCCGCCCAAGGAGGAGCGCCGCGCGGCGGTCGAAGCCGATCACACCGTGCTCATGCAGCTCGGTGACACGCTCCACGACTTCGACGGCGCCTTCGCCGACGCACCGCTGAAGAAGCAGAGGCAGCTGGTCGAGAAGAACCAGGACAAGTTCGGCACCGAATGGATCATGCTGCCCAACCCGACCTACGGCGACTGGAGCGAGGCCGACCTCGAGGAGTGGAAGGCGCCGCTCGTCACTGACTGACATCAGCGGGGGGCTCCCGCTGAGTTTGCCGACGGAACGGGGCAGACTGAACCGGCCCGGCGTTGCAGCCAGACCGGCGGCGCAACCGGCCCGGCGTTGCAGCCGGCCCGGCGCTGGAGTCGGCCCGGCGGCGCAACCGGCCCGGCAGCGCAACCGGGCCGGCTCAGTCGCCCTTGACGTTGACGAGCTGCCGCAGCGTGTGCCGGATCTCGACGAGTGAGGCGGCATCGGCCATCACTTGGTCGATGGGTTTGTAGGCCTGCGGGATTTCGTCGATGAAGGCAGGGGAGTCCCGGTACTCGATGCCGGTCATCGCCTCGCGCAGCTGCTCGCGGGTGAACGTCTTCTTGGCCTTGGACCGGGAGTACTGACGGCCGGCCCCGTGCGGCGAGGAGTTCAGCGACAGGGCGTTGCCCTTCCCGGTGACGACGTAGGACGCGGTGCCCATCGATCCCGGGATCAGGCCGGGCTGGCCCTTCTCGGCCTGGATCGCGCCCTTCCTCGACACCCATACCCTGGCGCCGAAGTGCTCTTCGGACTGGGTGAAGTTGTGATGGCAGTTGATCCGCTCGGCCTCGACCACGGTCTCGCCCATCACCTCGGAGACCTGCGCGGCGACGCGGTCCATCATCTCCTCACGGTTGAGCAGCGCGAAATGCTGCGCCCAGCGCAGCTGCCGGATGTAGGAGTCGAACTCCTCGGTGCCTTCCTCGAGGTAGGCGAGGTCCCGGTCGGGCAGGTCGATCCCGGCCCTTTTCGTCAGCCGAGCCGCGACGCCGATGTGGTGCATCGCAATCCTGTTCCCGACGCCGCGGGAGCCGGAGTGGAGGAACATCCACACCTGGTCCGCCTCGTCGACGGAGACCTCGATGAAGTGGTTGCCCGAACCCAGTGTGCCCAGCTGCAGGCGCCAGTTGGACGCAGCGGAGCCGGGTTCGAAGTCGGCCTCCACGGCCAGGGCCTCGAGTTCGGCGATGCGCGGCTCGGCCGTCTCGGCCACCGTCCGGTTGTACCCGCCGACCGAGACCGGCACGGCGCGTTCGATCCGCTTCCGCAACCTGCTAAGGTCCCGCGCCTCGAGCTCGGCCCGGCTGAACTGGGTGCGCACCGCGATCATGCCGCAGCCGATGTCGACCCCGACCGCGGCGGGGATGATCGCTCCGAGCGTGGGGATGACGGAGCCGACGGTCGCGCCCTTGCCCAGGTGCGCATCGGGCATGAGGGCCACGTGCGGGTGGATGAAGGGCATCGTGGCCGTCGTGCGGGCCTGAGCGAGCGTCTTCTCATCGATGAGGGTCGCCCACGAGAGCAGCCGATCGCTCAGCTTCTCCATCTGCACCTCCCCGGTTCGACCGTTCCTGCGAACTGGCGCGGGCCTCGGTCTAGTCCTGCTTCGTCGCCTTGACGGAGACGACGGGCACCTCGGCCTCGAGGATGATCCGCTGGGCCGTCGAGCCCATGATCAGCTTGCCCACGGGGGAGCGGCGGCGGGAGCCGATGACGATCATCCGCGTGTCCTCGGTCGCCTCGGCGAGGGCGAGCAGCTCCTCGACGGGGTCATTGCCGCGCAGGAACTGAAGGATCTCGTGCGAGACTCCCGAGGACCTCAGGGCATGGGTGAGTTCGTCCATGTCCTTGTTCGTCGCGACCCCGCGCTCGTCGGGCGTCTCCCCGATGCCGGCATTGAGCACGATGAGGGTGTCGTCGAACGCCTTGGCCTGCTCGATGCCGAATTCGACCGCCGCTCTGCCTTCGGGGGACGGGGAATAGCCGACGAGAATGGTCATGATCTCTCCTGTGCGTCAGTGGGCGAACTCCCTCAATTAGTAGCACACCTGCGGCCGCGCACGGGGCCCGCGCCCGGCACTAGACTGTGCGGGTGTCCGCCTCTCTGCTCCCCGCCGATTCCGCCGCCGCCCACCGCGCGCGGGACCTCCTGACCTCGGTTCTCGATTCCACCGATGCCGCGGGGACGGCACCGGCGCGGATCCTCACCGAGTACGTGCTCGGGCGCAGGTCCGGTGACCTCGATGTCTCCGGCCGCCCCAGCGACGGGCAGTTCATCGCCGCCGAGGCGGTCGCCGGCCTTCCCCACGACATCCTCCTCGTCGACGACCCCCAGGGCCTGCAGGCGAGGATGCTCGGCGAGCTGGCGGTCCTGTCCACCCACAACGACAGGCTCGACGAGGCGCGAGTGGTGGCCGGCGCGGTCGACGGCGCCGAGGTCGTCGAGGACCTGGGACGGTTCGCACCCCAGGGCGAGACCTGGGCCGTGGTCAATGCGCCGAAGGCCGTGAACGCGCTCGCCGAGGTGGTCGCGCGGATCCAGCCGCACGTGTCCACCCTCATCGTCATCGGCCGCAGCGACGCGATGAGCCGGGCCGTGAACAAGGAGCTGGCCCGCGGGTTCGCCCGGGTCGACGTGTCACCCGGGGTCGGCAAGCACCGCATGATCATCGGCAGCCGGCCGCTGTCCTCGCCGAGCCTGCCGAGCTTCCCCCGATCCGGAGTCATCGACCATCCGGCGGTCGGGCAGCTGCAGGTGCGAGCCCACGGCGCCTGCTTCTCCGGGGTGAAGAACGATGAGGGCTCGGCGTTCCTCGCCGAGACCCTGGCCGGCGAACTCGGCCGCGGGGCGCCGCGACCCGGGTCCGTCCTCGACCTCGGCTGCGGCAACGGCTGGCTGCTGTCGGCGGCGATGGTGCTGACCCGGGCGAGGCGGGGAGTCGGGGTCGACGTCACGCGGGCGGCGGTCGCCTCGGCGAGGGCCACGGCGGAGGCGAACGGGATCGACGTCGACGTCGTGCTCGCCGACGCGACAGCCGATTCCGTGGGCATCGACGGCGGCTTCGACCTCATCTTGCTCAATCCGCCCTTCCATCACGGCACCGCCATCGAGACGGAGACCGCCGCCTCGATGATGCGCGCCGCCGCGTCCCTCGTGGCTGGCGGAGGGCGGGTGCTCACCGTGTTCAACTCGCACCTGCGCCACCGCGAGAACCTCGAGAGGCTCATCGGCCCGAGCGAGCAGGTGGCCAGGAACTCGAGGTTCACCGTCATCGTGAGTCGGGCCGCGGGGGACTGAGGTCGGCAGTGGCCGGCAGGGCAGAAGGACGACTGTGGCGGGTGGGCCTCAGCGCGCCGCCCGGATGCTGCGCCATGTGCTGATCTGGTCCCAGATGACGATGATCCAGACTGCGACGACGATGATGATCTGCTGTAGATCGGGCCCCGCGGCCGACTGCAGGCCGGGATGGATGACCTTCTGCGTCAGCATCGCCACGGTGAGGAAGACCGCCAGGACGACATCGATGGCGCCTCCAATGAGCAGGAGCGCAGGTGGCGTCGTACCGCGAATCAGCTTGACCGATTCGACGACCGCGATCAGTCCCAGCAGCAGCCAGTAGCCGGCGAGCCATCCGGGCGCGAGGTCTGGGTTGATGAAGGTCTCGCCGTTGTTGAGGTGCCCCACATAGAGGAGGGTGGTCGGGATGAAGGGAACCGCGGCCAGGATCACGAGGATGACCAGCGAGCAGATGGCCTCGAGGCGGTTCTGCGAAACAGCCGGGTCGGTCGACTGCAGCTGATCGACGCTCCATTTCGCCTCTTCGCGCGGGATCGTCTTGGCGTTGGGGCTGAGACCGTGGTCACCGAGTGCGAGGAGGATCGTGATCACCGCGAACGTGGCCAGCACGGCCATCACCGTGTTGCCGATCGCAGCCCCCAGCAGCGAACCGAGCTGGACCTCCGGAGTCGTCAGGGAGTGGGCGAGCGCGTTGATCAGCAGCGTGACCACGGCGACGATCGGCAGCACCCGGCGCATGCACCAGAGGAAGAGGGGGTAGGAGGCGGGGCCGATGAGGTGCTGCGGCGAGTTCGAGTACTCCCGCGCGAGAACCGCCGGATCCCCCATCTCCTCGAGGACTTCGCGTTCGACCCGAGCGGCATCGGAGTCGTCCCCGCCGAGGCGGGCCTCGACCATGTCGTTGATCGTGGCCCGGATCTCGTCGGCGATGTCGCCGCGGGAGTCCTCGGGCAGCCGCCGGACGACGGTGTCGATGTACAGATCGGTGAGCGCGGTCATCGCGTTCCTTCCTTCCACAGTTTCGTGATGCTCGAGTCGAGTGCCAACCAGTTCGAGTGCAGTGCCGCGGCGACCTCTCCGCCGCGCTCGGTCACCGTGTAGTACTTGCGGGGGCGAGCCTGCTCCGTGTTCCACTCGGCGGTCAGCAGCCCCTGCTTCTCCAGTCGACGGAGGAGTGGGTAGAGGGTGTTCGCCTCGGTCTGGATCCCGGCTTCGGTGAGGGTGCTCAGCAGCGAGTACCCGTACTGCGGCCGCCGGCATGCGACAAGGCTGGCGAAGACGACGGTCCCGCGTCGCAGTTCCTGTTCATGCGTGGCCAGCGTCTGGTCCTCCTCGTATTCCATGCCTTACACGATAGTGTGTTACACACACTAATGCAATAGGCAGAATGAAGTAGGTGGCATGGGTTCGGTTCCACGCTCCCGGGAGGAACGAGGCGAGCGGGTTCGAGGCGAGCGGGTTCGAGGCGAGCGGGTTCGAGGCGAGCGGGTTCGAGCCGCGTGGGGTCGAGGCGCGCAGGTCCGAGCCGTGCAGGGTCGTCAGAAGGCGATCCGGATGTCGCCTGCGGGCCGACGCGCTCCGCAGTCCTGCGCTCCTAGCCTGGGACCATGGATGCTCTTCGACAGCTCAACTGGCCCCTCATCGTCGTCCTCGGAATCGTCGCCCTCGCCCGTCCGCTCGCCCGGATCGTCTTCGCGGAGTCGTCGCTGCCGACACCCGTCATCGCACTCGGAATGACGGGCATCGTGACGCTCGTCTGGGCCCTCGGCCTCGGACTCTCCCGGTCCCCGAACCCCCTGCTCGGCGGGATGTTCACAGGACTCGTCTACGCGGTGGGCGCGATTCTGCTCAGCGCCATCCTCTCTTCAGCGCTGCACGGTCGGCTGGAAGGACCGGTGGCCGATCCGATCGCGATCGTGCCGATGCTGCTCATCAACGCGGTCTGGGGCGCCTTCGCCGGTGCGCTCGCCCTCGTCATCCGTCGGCTCCGCTGGGGTGCTTGGGAGCTGCAGAGGATCGGATGACGCGCCTCGGCAGCACCGAAGCCACTGCGCCCCGCCTGCTGTGGCAGGCGGGGCGCAGTGATCATGCGGGCTCACGCCTCGAGGTCGGGAGCGGGCCCGGCGCGCCTCACGCCTCAAATCCAGGCCCGGGCCCGACGACGCTCACTCGGTGAGGTCGAGAGTCGGAGTGGGACGCCGGAACCCGCGGGTGACGAACGCGAGATAGGCGATGCCGACGGCGAGCCAGATCAGGCCGATGATCAGGGTGCGCGGCGAGAGGCTCGTCCACAGCCAGACCGTGAGGCCGAAGCCGATGCCGGGCAGGACCACATAGCTGAGGATGGCGCCGGCGCCGCGACGCCCGCCGTCGATGGCGTAGTGCTTGATCACCGACAGGTTGACGGCGGAGAAGGCGACGAGCGCACCGAAGCTGATCATCTCGGACAGGAAGGTGAGGTCGATGACCATGGCCAGCAGGGACACGACGGCGACCGCGAGGGTGGCGTAGACCGGGGTGTCGAAGCGGCTGGAGAGGTGGCCGAAGAAGCGCTTGGGCAGCACCCGGTCGCGACCCATGGCATAGAGGATGCGCGAGACCGATGCCTGCGAGGTCAGGGCCGAGCCGCAGGCGCCGGCGACATAGGCGGCGGTGAAGAAGATCCTGAGGAACTCGCCTCCGGAGGCGGCCATGACATCGAGGGCGGCGGAGTCGATGTCGGTGAAGTCGTTCGAGGGGAAGACGAGCTGGGACAGGTAGGACAGGAGGATGTAGATGAGACCGCCGACGATGGTGGCGATGACGATCGCCCGCGGCACCGAGCTCTTGGGCTCCTTGGCCTCCTCGGACAGGGTCGAGATGGCGTCGAATCCGAGGAAGGACAGGCAGAGAACCGCGGCGCCGGCCATCAGCGGTGCGAATCCCTCGGCCGTGCCGTCACCGGTGAAGGGCGCGGCGGGGTCGACGGTGCCGGTCCCGGTCATCGTGGCGATGCTCAGCGCCGCGAAGGTGATGATGAAGATCGCCTGGGCGGCGATGATGATGAAGTTGGCCCTGGCGATGGACACGATGCCGATGATGTTGAGGACGGTGACGAGGAGGATCGCCGCGATCACGAACACCCAGGAGGGGACCATCGGGAACGCGGCGCCGAGATAGATGCCGAGGACGAGGTAGTTGATCATCGGCAGGAACAGGTAGTCGAGGAGGAGCGCCCAGCCGGCGACGAAGCCGGTGCCGGCCCCAAAGCTCTTCTGCGTGTAGGTGTAGGCGGACCCGGCGAACGGGAGGGCGTGCGCCATCTTCGCATACGACCGGGCGGTGAAGACCATCGCGACGAGGGTGATGATGTAGGCGGCCGGAACCCGTCCACCCGAGATCTGGGTGACGATGCCGTAGGTCGTGAACACGGTCAGCGGCACCATGTAGACGAGCCCGAAGAGCACGAGGGAGGGAACACCGAGTGCCCGGCGCAGATGGCCTTCGCCGGTGCTCGGGGTGTGGGCTGCGCCGGTCGGTGGAGTGGCGGAATGGGACATCATTGTCCTTTCGATCAGGCTGACGTGTGGATCACAGCGCCGCGGAGATAGGTGGTGCGGATCGAGGTGGTGGCCAGTTGGTGGGCGGTGAGCTGACGGGGGTCGGCGTCGAGGTGGATGAGATCGGCGCTGGCGCCGAGGTGGATCCGGCCCCAGGGAGCGGGTCCGAGGTCGGCGAAGGCCTGATGGGCCACGGCCGCGGAGTAGGCGTCGAGGGCGCGGGGCGTGTCGACGATCTCCTCCGGTGTCCAGCCGCCCGCGGGCTCGCCGTCCTCGGTCTGACGGCTGATGGCGACGGCCAGCCCCTCGACGGGCGTGCCCGAGGAGCACGGCCAGTCCGAGCCGAACGCGAGCAGGCCGCCGTCGTCGAGGATGGTGCGCATCCGGTACTGCTGCGCGGATCGTTCGGCGCCGAGGCGGGGCATCGTGAGGACGGTCATCAGAGAGTCGAGCTGTGCCCACAGCGGCTGCATGTTGGCGATGACGCCGAGGCGGGCGAAGCGGCCCAGGTCCTCGGCGTCGACCAGCTGGGCGTGGGCGATGACGGGGCGGCGATCGCGCGGCCCGTTGATTCGGATCGCGGTTTCGATCGCGTCGAGGGCCTGCCGCACAGCGGCATCGCCGATCGCGTGGATGTGGATCTGGAAGCCGGCGGCATCGACCGCGCAGACCGCCTCGGCGAGGGTGTCGCCCTCCCACACGCGCAGGCCGTGGTTGTGCAGCGAGGAGCAGTACGGTTCGAGCAGGGCCCCGGTCTCGTTCTCGATGACGCCGTCGGCGAAGAACTTCACCGTGTTCGCGCTCAGCAGCGGGGAGCCGAGCTCGTTCACCCTCCGCCGCGAGGCGACCATGTGGTCGAGCTGGTCGGCGAAGTGGCGGGGATCGGCGTAGAAGGCGAGATTGAACCGGATCCCGAGGAGGTCTCGCATCGCGGCCGCGAGATAGGTCTCGACATCGGCCGGTTCGACCCAGGCGTCCTGGACCCAGGTGACTCCGCGCTCGCGGAAGTACGCGGCCGCCCGCTGGAGGGCTGCCAGCCGCTCGGACTCGTCCTGCGGAGGGCGCACGGCGGTGACGAGGTCGACGGCGCCCCATTCCCGCAGGATCCCGAGCGGGGAGCCGTCATCACGGCGGGGGATCTCACCGAGCTCCGGATCCGGGGTCTCCGCGGTGATCCCGGCGAGCTCGAGGGCGCGGGAATTGCACCACACCGTGTGATAATCCCAGGCCCGCAGCACGACCGGCCGGTCGGCGACGGCCTCGTCGAGCCAGCGGGCGTCGAAGAGACCGCCGTCGACGAGGCTGCCGTTATAGGAGGCGCCGACGATCCACTCCTCCTCGGGGTGGGCCTGGGCATACCTGCGCACCTCGGCGACGATCTCCTCCACACTCTCGCAGGCACGGACCTGCGGGCCCGCGGCCTCGAGCCCGCCGAAGATCGGATGGCCATGCCCATCGCCGAAGGAGGGCATGAGGAACCCGCCCTCGAGATCCACGTGATCGACCTCGGATTCCTCGGCCGCCCTGCTCGCGGCGTCGGCCGAGCCGATGGCCGCGATGACGCCGTCGACGACGAGCAGGGCGTCACTGGGTTCCTGCTCGGCGCCGAGCCAGATCGTGCCGTTGTCGAAGTGCGTCGCCGCCACGTCGTTCCTCTCGCCTCATTGCCTACGAACACTGTTCGTGTTCACGCCTGAGAGTACGATACTCTCTTGATTCACCGAGGGGAAGAGAAGAGTGGACATGCGGCTCAATCGCGAACGTCTGGTCCAGGCGGCGCTCGACCTCGTCGACGAGGAGGGCGCCGAGGCGCTGTCGATGCGCACCCTCGCCGCCCGCGTCGACCGGCAGGTGTCATCGCTGTACAACCATGTCGCCGGGCGGGGTGAGCTCATCGAACTGATGCGCGCTCGGATCGTCACCGACATCGACGTCACGCCGTTCCTGCCCGAGGCCGGGATGCCGTGGGATGATGCGGTCGGAGCCTGGGCTCGGTCGTACCTGAGGGCCTTCGCCGCCCACCCGAACCTCATCGGCATCCTCGCCACCACCTCGGTCTCGGACGACTCGACCTGCCAGATGTACGACACGATCGTCGTTTCCCTGACGCGGTCGGGCTGGCCCGAGAGCAGAGTCATCGCCGTCATCCGCACGGTCGAGGCTCATGTGCTCGGTTCGGCGCTTGACATCGTCGCCCCGGCGGACATGTTCGACCAGCAGCTCATCGATCCCCGCTTCCGGGCGGTTCATGCGGCCCTGGACCCGCGCCATGAGGAGACGCACGACGCGACCGCGGCGTTCGAACTCGGATTGACGGCACTCATCGACGGGCTCAGGCTGCGACTTGCGGACGACCGGGCCTGAGGAGGGGCCGGCGGGGAGCTCGCCGAGATCGCAGGCGGCATCAGCCGATCCTTCCGCGAATGGCCGCCTCAGCGCTGCACCGGGACAAGCGTGACGCCTTTCAGGGCGCCGGAATCCGCGGTCGCGGTCATGTAGGTGCACACCGGCTGGCGACGCCGGTCGGTGGGCGAGCCGGGATTGAGCAGCCGCATCCCATTCGGCGTCGTCGTGTCCCAGGGGATGTGACTGTGACCGAACACGAGCACGTCGACCTCGTCGAAGCGGGCGTCCATGCGCTTCTCCCGCCCCTGAGCGGCGCCGGTCTCGTGGATGACGGCGAAGCGGACCCCCTCGATCTCCGCCCTGGCGACCTCGGGCAACCGGGCGCGCAGCTCGGGCCCGTCGTTGTTGCCGTAGACGCCGATCAGCCGACGGGAGCGGGCTCCGAGCGCCTCGAGAGTCGCCTCGTCGACCCAGTCGCCGGCGTGGATCACGATGTCCGCCGCATCGATCGCTGACCAGACGGGACCGGGCAGTGCCTTCGCCCGTTTCGGCAGGTGAGTGTCGGCGAGGATCACAAGAGAGGTCGGCATGTGTCCATTCAACCCGATGTGATGGCGTCCAGCATGTCCTGGTGAAAGCGAGGTGCTGCGCGTGACCGACTTGTGGC
>JAPSIC010000039.1 GCA_031179165.1 Brevibacterium sp. | reverse complement strand
ATCCGTGAGCCCGCCGATGACGGCGACCTCGAGCGGCGACGAGCCCGGCCCACCGCCGTCCCCTCCTGCGCCCGGCCCACCGCCGCCTGCGGCATCGCCGGAATCGCCGCCGCCCGCGCCATCACCGGAGCTGCCGCCGTCGAGGACCGCCGCGTTCGTCCGGGCGAAGGTCACCGCCTCGGCGGAGGTCAGCTGCACACCGCCTGACGTCGGGGCGGTCGGGTCCTCGGTCTCCACGAATACGAGGGTCATCGCAGCACTCCGATCTCTTCGAGCACATCGACAAGGGCCGGAGCGGCCTCCGGGCCCTCACCGAGGATGGTCACCGTGCTCGACTGCTCCGGCGGCAGCTCGAGGGCCACCCGCGGATTGCCGTGCACGGGTTCGGGGGCGTCCACCTCGTCCAGCGGCGCCTTCTTCGCCTTCATCCGACCCGGGATCGACGGATACCGCGGTTCGACCCCGCCCTCCTGGACGGCGACGACGGCGGGCAGCGGAAGGTTGAAGATCTCGGTGCCGGCCGGTCCGATCCCGTGGGCCTCGATGGAGGTGGGGCCGCCATCCCCGGCGGAGTCGACCTCGGCGGTCTCCTCGGCCAGCCGGAGCAGGGTGATTCCGGTGAGCACGGGCCGGTCGAGCTCATAGGCGAGCCGGACGCCGACCTGGAAGTCGCCCGTGTCGGCGGCGTCGTTGCCCACAAGCACCAGGTCGTAGTTCTGTCCGTCGTTGGCTCGGGTCCGGACCACCTCGGCGATGGCGTACGCGATGTCCTCGGGCCCGTAGGCGCCAGGATCCTCGGTCTCGACGAGGACGGCGTCGTTCGCGCCGACGGCCAGGGCGGCCCGCAGCTGCTCGACCGCGTCGTCGGTGCCCAGCGTCAGGATCGTCACCTCACCGTCGCTCGCACCCGCCAGCTGCACGGCCAGCTCCACCGCACATTCCTCGTGGGCGGAGATCGTGTGCCCCAGCGCCCCATGGTCGATGTCCCTGCCCGAGGCGTCGAGCGTGATCTGCCCCGAGATGTCGGGGACGCGTTTGATGCAGACGAGAATGTCCATCTCACTAGCTCCTGATCCGGTCGTTGGCGGGGTCGAAGAGGGGCGTGGCGTCCACGCTCGCCACGGTCACCGGGTAGCGCTCCTCGAGGTAGACGACCTGGAGCCGGTTGCCGACGACCGCCTCGGCGGGTGGCAGGAAGGCCATGAGGACGTGCTTGCCGAGGCTCGGGGCCGACCCCGCCGAGGTGACGTAGGACCGGCGGCCATGACCGTCGACGAGCGGCTGCCCCTCCTGGTCGACGATCGGCTCCCCGCCGAGCATGTACCGCTTCTCACCCGTCGAGCTCGTGTGGTCGTCGACGGTCAGCGAGCACAGGACGGTCTTGGGCTCCTCCTCGCGATGGCGCAGATGCGCCGCGCGCCCGACGAAGTCCTGCGTCTTGACCTTGGGTCGGACCATCCCGACCTCGACGACGGTGCGCTCCGAGTCGAGCTCGGCGCCGAAGGCCCGGTAGCCCTTCTCGATCCGCCCGGTGGTGCCGTAGACGCCGAGGCCGACGGGCACGAGACCGTGACCGGCGCCGGCCTCGCGGAGGACGTCCCAGAGCTTCGCCCCCGACTCCATCGGCACGTAGAGCTCCCACCCGAGGTCGCCGACATAGGAGATGCGGGAGGCGAGGACCTCGAGGCTGCCGACCTCGATCGTGCGCGCCGTGCCGAAGCGGAAGCCCTCGTTCGACATGTCCGCGGTGGTCACCGCCGCGACGATGTCGCGCGCCCGCGGACCCCAGATGCCGATGGTCGTGAACGACGAGGTGAGGTCGGCGATGGCGGCACCGGAATCGGGCAGCCGGTCGGCGAACCATTTGACGTCGACCATCCCGTGAGCGGCGCCCGTGACGACCCGGAACCGGTCGTGGGCGAGGCGGATGATGGTGAGATCGGAGCGGAAGCCGCCCGCTTCGTCGAGGACCGGGGTGTAGACCACCCGGCCGACGGGCACGTCCATCTGCGCGACCACGATTCCCTGGACGGCGTCGAGGGCGCGGGGGCCGGCAACGTCGAAGATGACGAAGCTCGAGAGGTCGACGATGCCGGCCCGCTCCCGCAGCGCCAGGTGCTCGGCGTTGATGATCGGTGACCACCAGCGCGAATCCCACTCGGCGGTGCGGTCCATGACCCGGTCGCCGAACTCCTCGAGCAGGTGCGCGTTCGAGGCGTACCACTGCGGCCGCTCCCAGCCGCCGGCCTCGAAGAACTCGGCGCCGAGCTCCTGGTGCCGCGAGTGCATGGGGGAGAGCCTGACGTTGCGGTCCGACTCGTACTGTTCACCGGGGTGGACGATGCCGTAGGTCTTGATGAAGGCCTCGGAGGTGCGGGCCCTGACGTGTTCGCGGGTGCGCTGGTGGGAGTGGAACCGGGCGATGTCGGCACCCTGGACGTCGACCTCCGGCAGACCGTTCGTCATCCACTCCGCGACCGCCCGACCCACTCCGGGGCCTTCCTTCACCCACACCGCCGCCGCCGACCACAGACCCTTGACCTGGGGCGATTCGCCGAGGATGGGGGAGCCGTCGGGGGTCAGGGAGAGGAGGCCGTTGATCGCATAGCGGATCTCGACGTCGGGGTTGGACAGGACGTCGGGCATGAGCTCGAGGGCCTGCTCGAGCTGCGGATCGAAGTCGTCGGCGGTGAACGGCATCTCCGTGGGCGAGAGCTTCGCGGCGTCGATCGACGGGATCTCGTCGGGTTCGTGGAGGATCGCCCGGTGGGCGTAGGAGCCGATCTCCAGGTCCGAGCCGTGCTGTCGTTCGTAGCAGAAGGTGTCCATGTCGCGGATGATGGGGAACGAGATCTCGCCGGGGATCGCGGCGAGGTCCGGCACGGGTCCGACGCTGATCATCTGGTGAACGGCCGGGGTGAGCGGGATGGCGGCCCCGGCCATGGCCGCGATGCGCGGGCTCCACACCCCGCAGGCGACGAGGACCTTGTCGGTGGCGATCGTGCCCCGGTCCGTGTGGACGCGGGCGATCCGGCCGTCCTCGACGTCGATGCCGGTCACCTCGGTGTTCGGGGACACCGTCAGCGCCCCGAGCTGCTGGGCGGATTCGCGCATCTGCGTGCCCGCGCCGACGGAGTCGACGACGCCGACGCTCGGAGTCCAGAACGCGCCGACGATGACGCCGGCGTCGACATAGGGCACCTTCTCGACCACCTCCTCGGGGCTGACGAGGTGGGACTCGATCCCCCAGGCCTGCGCCGAGGACATCCGCCGCCGCAGCTCCTGCATCCGCTCCTCCGTGCGGGCGATCTCGAAGCCGCCGGACTGGGTGAAGACGCCGAGCTCCTTGTACTGCCGGACGCTGTCGAGGGTGAGGTCCGTGATCTCACGGGAGTGGTCGACGGGGAAGATGAAGTTCGAGGCGTGCCCGGTCGAACCGCCCGGATTCGGCAGGGGGCCCTTGTCGACCTGCACGATGTCGCGCCACCCGAGCCGCGCAAGATGGTGGACCAGGCTGTTGCCGACGATGCCCGCTCCGATGACGACGACGCTGGCCTGAGTGGGAATGGAAGCCATGAGGGCTCCTCTCCGAAGACATCTTCGTCTTCAATGGCAGTTGTTGCGAGTGAGGCAACGGAATGCGCGATGTGGAACGTAGTCCTTTGATCGTCCCGCGCTCGCCGAGGCGTGTCAAGGCTTTCGGCCGGGCCCGCACGGTGGCGGCGCGGGCACGGATGGTCGCCGTCCAGGCGCTCGCATGGGGTCGTCGGAGACGCCGTCCAGGTGCTCGCAGGGGCCCGTGGCGGGCGCCGTGTCAGGGCTCCCGGAAGCCGAGTCGGGAGGAGATCTCGGCGGACGCGGCGAGGAGGAGCTCACGGGCGGCGTCGACCCCATCGCCGACGAAGCGGAAGCCGGGACCCGAGGCCGAGATCGAGGCGATGACATCCCCGTGGGCGTTGCGCACGGGTGCCGACACGGCGGTCAGTCCGACCTCGAGCTCGTCGGCGACGACCGACCATCCCTGCTCCCGCACCTCGGCGATCTGATGGAGGAGCCGGGGGATCGAGGTCACGGTGCTCGGAGTGTAGGACTTGAGGCGGGGCCCGAGCGTGCTGCGGATCGCGTCGTCGCTGAGTCCCGACAGCAGCACCCTGCCGTTCGAGGTGGCGTGGAGCGGGATGCGCTGGCCGACCCAGTTGTGGCTCTGCACGGTGGCGGAGCCGGCGACCTGGTCGAGGTAGAGGGCGGCGCCCTCGGAGAGGACGGCGACGTTGATCGTCTCACCGGTCTGCTCGGCGAGGCGTTTGGCGAGGGGACGGGCGACCTCGACGATGTCGAGTCGAGCGGTCGTCGCCCCCGCGAGGCGGAGGATCCCGAGCCCGAGTCGGTACTTGCCGCGGCGCTGATCCTGTTCGACGAGTCCGCGGGATTCGAGGGTGGAGACGATGCGCGAGGCGGTCGATTTGTGGACGCCGAGCTCGGCCGCGATCTCGGTCACCCCGGCGAGCCCGGCGCGGGCGATGATCTCGAGGATCGTCACCGCGCGATCGACGGACTGGACCGAACCGGGCGCCATCGCCTCGGCGTCGTTGGAGCTCATCTCGAAACTGTAACTCAGGCGACTCGACGGCGACAGGGCCCGGGGCAGGTCATGTAGGGTGATAGCCGCCGGGGTGCCCTGGGGTGCGCCGGCTGACCTTTTCCTGCATGGAGTGCGAGCAGTATGAGCAATGGGACGCAATCGATCGATCGGGCGGCAGAGATCCTGTCCCTGGTGGTCAAGGCGGACGCCCCGGTGTCCTACACCGAGGTGGTGGAGGCGACTCAGCTGGCGCGGTCGACGGTGTCCCGCCTGCTCTCGGCCCTCGAGCGCAACGGTCTGGTCGAACGCAACCATGAGGGTCTCTACCGCGGCGGGTCGCTGTTCGCCACCTATGCCTCGCGCTTCGACCGCGTCGAATCCCTCGTCACCGCCGCCGACCCGACCCTGCAGCGCTTGAGCGAGGAGACCGGTGAGACGGTCAATCTCGCCGTGCCGGGCCCTGACGGCGTCGTGCAGGTGGCGCAGGTCGACTCGACCTACGTCCTTGGGGCGACGAACTGGGTCGACGTCGAGGTTCCTCCCCACTGCTCGGCGCTGGGCAAGGTGATGTTCGCCTTCGACGTCATTCCGATCCCGTCGGGGCGGCTGGAGCGGCGGACCCCGTACACGCTGAGTTCACGCAAGGAGCTGATGGAGAACCTCGCCGAGGTGCGGGCGCGGGGATTCTCTATCGTCCACGAGGAGTTCGAGGAGGGTCTCGACGCTCTGGCGGCGCCGGTCTTCGGCGTCGACGGGGCGGTCATCGCCGCGGTCGGCATCTCGGGTCCGACCGTGCGCATCGCCGAGAGCCACGAGAGCCTCGGCCAGCTCCTCGTCGCCGAGGCGGGACTGCTCTCCCGCAGCCTCAAGCGCAAGGTCACCCACCGGTAGTCGCGACCCGGTCTCGTCACTGCTGGGCTTCGTCTTCCGCTGATTTCGGGCACTTCCCGCGGAAGTCCGGCACTGGGGCCGGCCGATTGTCCTGCGCGGATCCCGTGCTTTGCCCGACGCCGAATTCCGACAAAGCGGTTTGTCGGCAACGCCGGCGGAATTTTCTTCTGCGACCCCTTGCCTCCGGAGTGTGATCGATCCTACACTCGAATCACCCATATTATGGGAATCCAGTTCCATAATATAGAACTGTCTGCAGGGGGAACACAATGGACCGAAACGTCCCATCAGTCGATCAGAGCGACAGAGCAGTCCCGATCAACCTTCGTCAATCCGGCCCGACCCCGGTCGAGATGCTCATCGACACCAGGGTGCGCAAATCTCCGTACTGGGAGCTGTCCGTGCAGCAGGGCTGCTGGCGGGCATCGATCTACAACCGCATGTACCACCCTCGCGGCTACATTCCGCGGGAAGAGGGCGGCATGATGGCGGAATACAAACCTCTGGTCAACGATGTGACCTTGTGGAACGTGGCCGTCGAACGGCAGATCCAGGTCAAGGGGCCTGATGCCGAGGCATTCGTCAACTACGTCATCACCCGCGATGCGACCAAGATCCCGGTCATGCGGGCCCGCTACGTCATCCTCTGCAACGAGGCCGGCGGGATCCTCAACGATCCGATCCTGCTCCGCGTCGCGATCGACGAGTTCTGGTTCAGCCTCTCCGACTCCGACATCATGCTCTGGCTCCAGGGCGTCAACGTCGGGAAGAAGTTCGACGTCACCATCCAGGAGATCGACGTCGCCCCGGTCCAGGTGCAGGGGCCGAAGTCCGTCGATGTCATCTCCGACCTGGTCGGTGAGGAGGGCCGGAAGCTGCCGAGCTTCGGGCTCATGGACGCCCAGGTCGGCGGCCATGACGTCATCATCTCCCAGACCGGGTTCACGGGGGAGAAGGGCTACGAGATCTACCTCAAGGACGCGACGAAGTACGCCGAGGACATGTGGAATGCGGTTCTCGAAGCGGGCAAGCCCTACAACATTCAGGTCGTCGCGCCCAGCCACCACCGCAGGATCGCCGCCGGCATCCTCTCGTGGGGCCAGGACATGGACTTCGAGACGTTCCCGTTCCAGGTCAACCTCGGCTACCAGGTGCCCAGGAAGAAGGAGGCCGATTACATCGGCAAGGCCCGGCTCGAAGAGGTGCGCGACCAGCTCGACGCCGGCAACCCGCCGTACAGGACGCAGCTCGTCGGACTGCTTCTGGGCGGCAAGCCGATCACGGACTACGCTCCCGACTTCTGGCTGGTCAGCAAGTCGCCGGGCAGCGACCCCGTCGGCTATGTGACCTCACCGTGGTTCTCGCCTGAGCTCCAGGCGAACATCGCGATGGCGCACGTGCCCGTCGACGCGACCGCCCTGGGAACCGAGTACTGGGTCCAACTGCCCGACGAGTACGCGGACAAACCGGGCGAGCCGGTCCACGCCGAGGTGGTGGAGATGCCTTTCCGGCCGAGCGTCAACCCCAGCCAGCGTGAGCGCCTGAAGATGCGCGGCCTCGACGCCGCGGTCTGAGCCGCTCCCGGCACGACGAGACCGCCGGTTGCCTCTTCTGCATCGAGCAGGAGAAGCAGCCGGCGGTCTTTCAGTTGGCGGCTCCGGGCCCGATCGGCCGCGCTGGCCCCGGTCAGCCGCGTCGGCCCCGAGTGCCAACGTGACGGGCCCGGTCAGCCGCGTCGGCCCCGAGTGCCAACGTGACGGGCCCGGTTAGCCGCGCCGGCCCCAGATCTTCGGGGAGCCCGCGGGCCTCGCCACCGACTCGGCGGATCAGCCCTTCCGGCGCGCCTTGACCTTGGCGAGCAGCTCGGCCTCGGCCTGGGGTCCTGCCTTGACGCCCCGAGGCAGCAGGAACATGAAGATGATGCCGACGAGCATCCAGGCGAAGAACATGATCCACGACTGCGGGGCGAGCTGTGCCGAGACCGGGGTGATCGGCACGTAGAGGACGAACAGGAGGAAGGTGAGGACGACGGAGATCGCGCCGATGACGAAGCCTCCACCGCCGCTGCCGCCGATGCGCAGCGGCCGATCCATGTTCGGCTCGGACCTGCGCAGGACGAGGAAGGCGACGCTGACGAGGAAGTAGGCGATGACGATCGCCGGGGATCCCGCATCGACGATCCAACCGAGCGCAACAGGGCCGAGGAAGGGGGCCAGGGCTGAGAGCACTCCGATGAAGAGGATCGAATTCACCGGTGTCCGGTAGCGCGGGTGCATCTTGCCGAACCAGGCCGGGATCATTCCAGCGACGGCCATGGCCCACATCAGCCGCGAGGATCCCATCAGGAACGCATTCCACGACGTGATGATGCCGGCGAGGCCGCCGGCGATGACCATCTTGCCCCAGAACGCCGAGTTGAACATGACCGCGAGAGCATCCGCAGTGACCAGTTCCTGGGCGCTCAGTTCGCTCGCCGGCATGGCCAGAGAGGTCATGCCGATGACGATGATGTAGAAGACGACGGCCATGAGCACGGAGATGACGACGAGCTTGCCGATCTTGCGGGCAGGCAGGTTGATCTCCTCGGCCGACTGCGGGATCACGTCGAAGCCGACGAACAGGAACGGAACCACGGCGACGACAGCCATGAACCCTGCGCCTCCGCCGGTGAACAGCGGTTCGGCGTTGGCCGCCTCGCCGCCGATCAGGCCACCGGCCAGGAGCATGAGGGCGACGATGATGAGGAAGGAGACGACGAAGGTCTGGACCAGGGAGGCGATCTTGACGCCGCGGATGTTGATCCAGGCGATGATGACCGCAGTGACCGTGCCGATGAGCGCCCAGGTGAGGTAGACGTCGGAGTCCGCTATCGTCCACAGTTTGATGTGCTCGATGTTGGGGAAGAGGTAGGCGGCCGTGCGGGGGACCGCGACGGCTTCGAACATGACGACGCTGATGTAGCCGCCCGTGATCGCCCAGGACCCGAACAGGGACACCTTCGGGCCCATCGCCCGGATCAGGTAGTTGTGCTCGCCGCCGGCATGGGGCATCGCGGCGACCAGCTCCGAGTACACGGTGCCGACGAAGCACATGATGATGCCGCCGACGACGAAGGCGAGGATCGCGCCCATCGTCCCGGCTCCGGTGAGCCAATCGCCGGTGAGCACGACCCAGCCGAATCCGATCATCGCGCCGAAGCCGATGAAGAGAGCATCGACCGTGCCCAGGGCTTTGACGAAGCCGTGGTCGCGGTCGTTCGATAATGTCTGCGGCTGACTCATGATGTGCCTTTCATAGCGCCGGTGGGAGGAAGGATCGAGCGGTGCTGCGGTGGTCCGAGCTGTGCTGAATGGAACAGTAGCAGGACTCTGAGAGTTACCTGTCAGTCGGCGCCGATTGTGCGCAAAGTGTTAGGTTTCCTCTGTGCACAGCACTCATCGCAATGCCATCGGGCGGGTGGTGATCGGCTATCTGTCCGCTCTCGTGATCGGGACCGGCCTCCTCATGATGCCCGGGGCCACCGTCGCCGCCGGCGGGATCTCCCTGCTCACCGCACTCTTCACCGCCACCTCGTCGCTGAGTGTGACGGGCCTCGTCGTGCTCGACACCGGCAGCGACTTCACACTCTTCGGGCAGCTGGTCATCCTCGGCCTGATCCAGATCGGTGGACTCGGGGTCATCCTGCTGACCACCCTGCTCGCCCTCGTCGTCGCCGGCCGGGCCGGGTTCCGGCTGCGTCAGTCGGTGGCCACCGAGACGAAGAGCAGCTCGATCGGCGGGATCAAGCCCATGGTGCTGCGGGTCGTCGGGTTGGTCTTCGGCGCCGAGCTCGTGGTCGCCTCGGCGCTCTTCCTCCGGTTCCGCTTCCACTACGACGAGGCCGTGGGACACGCCCTCTGGGACTCCGTCTTCCACGCGGTCTCGGCGTTCAACAACGCCGGGTTCGCGCTCCGCGGCGACAGCCTGACGGACTTCGCCACCGACCCCCTCATCTGCGGGCCGATCGCCCTGGCCGTCATCCTCGGCGGTCTCGGCTACCCCGTCGTCATCGAACTCGTGCGCCGCTTCCGGGCGCCGCTGACCTGGAGCATGACGACCCGCGCGGTCGTCGTCATGACTCCGGTGCTGCTCATCGGCGGCACGGTGTTCATCGCCGCGATCGAATGGAGCAGTCCGGGCACCCTGGGCCCGCTCGACACCTGGGGCCGGATCCAGGCCGCGGCGTTCCAGTCGACGATCACTCGCACGGCGGGCTTCAACACCGTCGACATCGGGCAGTTGCACCCCGTGACATGGTTCGGCATGGACATCCTCATGTTCATCGGCGGTGGGCCCGCGGGCACGGCAGGCGGGGTGAAGATCACCACGGTGCTCGTGCTCGGGGCGATGACCTGGACGGAGATCACCGGCGGGCGGGCGGTGAATCTGCTCGGCCGCAGGATCGCCCGCTCCGTCCACCGGCAGGCCACGACCGTCATCGTCCTCGGTCTGGGCCTCATCGTCGCCGCCACCATGATCGTCATGCTCGATGCCCCCGAGCTCGGCTTCGACCGGATCCTCTTCGAGGTCGTCTCCGCCTTCGGCACCGTCGGCCTGTCGACCGGGATCACCGCCGACCTGCCCGTTCTCAGTCAGGTCGTCATCATCGTCACGATGATCGCCGGGCGCCTCGGTCCGGTGACGCTCGCCTCGGCGCTGGCGCTGCGATCGCGTCCGGTCCGGTTCGAACTGCCGAAGGAGCGACCGCTGATCGGCTGAGCGAAGGCACCGCCCGGCGCCTCCACCCCGATACCGATGCCCATACCGACACCCCGCCCCAACCCGCTTCGTCCCCGACGAGAACCCATGGAAGGACCACTGCTGTGAACGAGAAATCCTGGCTGGCGCGACCCGCCGCATTCTTCGCCGGCGACCCCAAGCCCTTGAGCCGGGAGGGCGCCGTGGCCGTGATCGGACTCGGCCGGTTCGGGGGATCGCTGGCGAGTGAGCTGGCGAGCCACGGAGTCGACGTCATCGGCATCGACATCGCCGAGGCGGTCGTCGAGGAGCACGCGGAGAGGCTCGCCTACGCCTGCCGCGCCGACGCCACCGACGAGGTCGTGCTCCGGCAGCTGGGCATCGACGAGGTCAGCCGCGTCGTCATCGCGATCGGCAGCGACCTCCAGGCGAGCATCCTCATCGCGTCGCGGATCCTCAAGCTCGGCAACCGCCACATCTGGGCGAAGGCGATCAGCGAGCCCCACGCCGAGATCCTCCACCAGATGGGGATCAGCCACGTGGTCCGACCGGAGAACGACATGGGCAAACGGCTGGCGCACCTCATCCGCGGCCACATCTCCGACTTCCTCCCCATCGACGAGGACTTCGTGCTCGCCCGCACGACCCCGCCGGTGCGGATCGCCGACGTGCCTCTGGCCTCGATCGGGGTCCGCACCAAGTACGCGGTCACCATCGTCGCCTTCAAACGCAACGGCAACGCCCACTGGGACATCGCCGATCCGGAGGTCACCCTCTACGCTGACGACGAGATCCTCATCGCCGGACACCCGCGGAAGGTCGAGGCCTTCAGCGAACTCGACAAGGACGCCGAACGATAGGAATGGCAGGGAAGCGAGGGTCTTCGCCGAGTGGAACGGGGGTCTCGCCGTGCGGAACGGGAACCTCAGCGAAGGGAACGGGAACGTCGCCGAAGGAAAGCCGAAGGAAATGGGCAGAGATGAGCAGGGCTTGGAGCCACGGGCGGTCGTGATCGGCGAAGCGCTCGTCGACATCGTCGGTGGTCACGCCCATGTGGGCGGGTCACCGCTCAACGTCGCCAGCGGTCTCGCTCTCCTCGGGGTGGCCGCGTGCCTCCACGCCCGGGTCGGCGACGACGATCATGGAGCGCTCATCACCTCCCACCTCCATGAGGCGGGGGTGCAGCTGTGCCCGACCTTCGTCGACTTTGGGCGCACCTCCACGGCGGTGGCCTCGATCGAGGACGATGGGTCGGCCAGCTACGAGTTCGACCTGGACTGGAGGATCGACTCCCCGGACGTGTCCCAGGCGACTCTCGTCCACACCGGCTCGATCGGTGCGGTGCTCGAGCCCGGCGGGTCCGTGGCGCGGGCGGCGATTCGCGCGGCCGGGCCCCGGACGCTGCGCAGCTTCGACCCGAACATCCGGGCTGACATCATGGGAGACGCCCAGCGAGTCCGCCCCCTGATCCGCGACCTGGCCGCCGACTGCCATGTGGTCAAGCTCAGCGACGAAGACGCCGCGTGGCTGGGAGCCGGCACCGGGGAGACACCCGAGGAGGTGCTGCGATCCCTCGCCGAGTCCGGGGTGAGACTGGCCGTGATGACCCGAGGCCGGAACGGCTGCTCGGCCATCGCCGACGGGGTGTCCATTGAGAGGCGGGCGCTTCCGGTGGCGCTCGCCGACACGATCGGCGCGGGCGATGCCTTCATGTCGGGGCTGCTGTTCGGGCTCGTCCGCGACGGCACCGACCGCCGCCTCGTCGACGGGACGACTCTGACTTCCCGCGAGGTGGTGCGAGCCCTCGACACGGCGCTGGCAAGCGCCGCCATCGCGGTCTCCCGCACCGGCGCGCAGCCGCCGACCCTCGACGAGCTCGATCGTCTCCTCCGCCGCAGGTGACGGCGCGAAGGTCTCCCGCACCGGCGTTCACGGGTTCCGGAGCAGGACCACGGCCCGGCAGAGCTCTATCCCGCAGAGCTCTTTCCGAGTGACTCAGTCGCCGAGGTCGACGACCTCGAACTCGAGGAGATCCGCGGCCTCCGAGACGGGCTTCTGTCCGGTGCTCTCATGGGAGGACTGGCGATTGGCCTTCCAGTTCTCGAAGTCCTCGCGAGAGGCCCACTGCGTGTAGACGAAGTAGCGGTCGCCACCCGAGACCGGGCGCAGCAGCTGGAAGCCCTCGAAGCCGGGTGCGTTGTCGACGGAGTGCTTGCGGGCGGCGAAGCGCTTCTCGAGCTCGGCACGGGCGGGTTCGGGGACCGAGAGAGTGTTGATGGCGACGATGGACATGTTCGCTCCTTGTCTGGTGGTGTCGAGTTGCTCTGGAGATGTGGAAGGGCTGATCAACGGCCCGACCAGCCGGTGACCGGCTTGCCGGTGCGTGGCCGGCGGGCCGGGGCCGAATGGCCTCTTCGAGCCTATGACGCGAGTCTGGAACCGGGCTGAGGCATCCATGTGGCCGGCTGTGCGGTCTCAGCCACCTGATCGAGCAGATGGTCTCGACTGGGCATCCGAACTGGCGCAGCGTGCCCGACGCCGCCCTGGCTTCACGCCGAATGGGGTGCTCCGATGCCCGGATCGATCTGGACGGGGCCATCCGCCGAGGGAGTCACGTCGAAATCGAACATGGCGGTCGGCAGGTACACCGTGGCGCAGGCGTTCGGGATGTCGACGACACCGGAGAACCGGCCTTCGACCGGTGCCGCACCGAGGAGCAGGTACGCCTGCTCGGGGCTGTAGCCGAACTTGGTCAGGTAGTCGATCGCGTGCAGGCACGCCCGCTGATATGCCAGGTGCGAGTCGAGGTAGCGCTGCTCGCCGTCAAGAGTCACTGAGGTGCCGGAGAAGGCAAGCCACTCCGAGTACTGCGGATCCGAGTTGCCGGGTTGGAAGATCGCGTTCTCGGACACGCCGTAGGTCTCCATACCGTCCTTGATGATGTCGACGCGAATGTCGAGATAGCCGCCCATCTCGATACCGCCGCAGAACGTGATCTCGCCATCACCCTGACTGAAGTGGAGGTCGCCGGCGGAGAAGTTCGCTCCGTCGACGAATATCGGGTAGAACACGCGGGTGCCTTTGGTCAGGTTCTTGATGTCCTGGTTGCCGCCGTTCTCTCTCGGGGGAGCAGTCCGAGCACCTTCGGCCGCCACCCGGTCGAACTCGTCCCCGGTCAAGGTGCCGAGGATGGCACCGTCTGGTTCCGGCGGTAGGGCCAGCGGTGGCTCGCGATCAGGATCCGTGGCGATGAGCGCGGCCTCACGGGTGTTCCACCTGCCCAACATGTCTTTGCTCGGTGCGGTGCCCATGAGGCCGGGGTGGACGATGCCGGTGAAGGACACGTGGGGGACGTGACGTGATGTTGCCTTCCCGCCGCTGAAATCCCAGATCGCCTTGTAGGCGTCGGGGAACTGATCGACGAGGAACGAACCGCCGTTCTTCTTCGCAAAGATGCCGGTGTAGCCCCAGCCCTGGCCGGCCAGCGGTCCATCCTCCTGGGGGATGGGGCCGACGTCGAGGATGTCGACGATGAGCAGATCGCCGGGCTTCGCCCCTTCGACGGCGACCGGTCCGGACAGTGCGTGGACGATTTCGACCGGCGCGTCGCGGACGTCGTCGGCGCTGTCATCGTTCTTGATGAATCCGTCGAACCATTCGCGGCAGTCGAGGCGGAAGGAATCGCCGGGCTTGACGTGGACGGCGGCGGGAATGTCGGGGTGCCATCGATTATGACCGATGATCTGCTGGTCGGTGAAGGGCTTGGTCGAATCGAGCGGAAATACGACGTCTGGCATGGGAATTCCCTTTCAATTGTCGGCATCGACTGAAGTGGTGCGGGTCGGGTGGTGGAGCCGGCGGCAATGCTGATCGTGGAAGCGGCGGCTCAGGCGCGGGGCAGCCTCGCATGCCGTGGATCGCGGCTCACCGGACGCGAGCTGCGGCCGGTGCCGGGAATCCGTGTGACCACGCCAGGCGTCTCGGCGGTCTTCTTGGTGGCGTCAATGAGTCGGTGACCTGTGCTCGAGCCGGCACCGAGGTGGGGAGACCCGAAGACTGTCGTGGCCGGTGCTGAGCACTGAGGACAGGGGATGGTGCTGGGCTTGTCGGTGATCGAGGAGGACTGTTCGGCGTCCCCGCAGGTCTTGCATCGGTAGGTGTAAGTCGGCACTGAATCACTCCTGAGGGACGACGTCGGGCAGATAAGCCCTGATGCATTCTTACACCGTGACCAGGGAGGATATCAAGAGGCTCCCGGATGATCAGCAGGCCTCCGGCGGGCTTCTCTTGAGCGGCCTCCTGTCCATGATCTCCATGACCCGCGGCTCGCACGTGCGGTGCTCGTTCATCCACTCGGACACCACCGAGGCGGAATTCGGCAGAAATCTGGTCCGAGGTGTCGACTGGGCGGTCGGTTACTCGTCATATGTGCGCAGGAGGCAGATCCGCCTCCTTGCTAAGCTCAACGCCACAACGAGAAAGTGCAGGAACGATCATGCGATACACACTGCTGATGTACTACCCGGAACCCAAGGAAGGCGAGCTCGAGCTCCCTCCCGAAGCGATCGAACAGGCGCAGGCAGAGATGTCGGCCTACGTCACCGCGCTGCACCAGGCCGGAGTCCTCCTCTCGGCCGAGGTGCTCTCGCCCTCAGCGCTGACGACCACCCTGACGGTGGTCGACGGCGCCGTGCAGGTCAAGGACGGGCCGTTCGCCGACACGAAGGAACAGTTGGGCGGCACCTTCGTCATCGACGTTGACGACCTCGACGCCGCCATCGAATGGGCCCGGAAGGCACCGCCCCTGCAATGGGGAGCCGTCGAGATCCGCCCCGGTGCGACCCACGTCGTCGACGGGGAATGGACGATGGGAGAACGCCGGCCCGACCGGTGCCCGTCCGCTCCCGCCGACTAGGGACTCGGTTCGCAGGTGACGGGCGATGCGCGGCGCGACCGGCGACCGGTGCCGGTGAGGACGGGTGCAGGAGCACGATGAGCGAGGACGTGCACGAGGTGCTCGCGGTCGAGGCGAGGAAGTCGCGGTCGCGGATCATCGCGCTCCTGGCCTCGGCCGGAGGTGATGTCGAACTCGCCGAGGATGCGGTGGCGACCGGGTTCGAACGAGCGCTCAGCCGCTGGCCGGAGACAGGAGTCCCCGCCAACCCGGGCGCGTGGCTGCTCACCGTCGCACGCAATCACCAGCGCGACGTGTGGAAGTCGGCCGCGAATCGTCGTCGAGCCGAATTCGACGAGGACTGGATGACCACCGCCGAGGCGCCGGTCGACGAGATCGAGGACCGCCGCCTCGCCCTGCTCTTCGTCTGCGCCCACCCGGCGATCGACCCGGCGGCGCGGACTCCGCTGATGCTGCAGGTCGTGCTCGGCTTCGAGGCCGCCGACATCGCCCGTGCGTTCACCGTCCCACCGGCGACGATGGCGCAACGCCTGGTGCGGGCCAAACGGCGGATCAGGGATGCCAGGATTCCATTCATCGTGCCGTCCCTGGCCGACATCCCCGGCCAGACCGGGACCCTTTCCGATCGCACCGGAGACGCTCCCGAGCGAGCCGAAGCCGAACAGACAGGGACCCTGCCCGACCGCCTGGGCGCGGTGCTCGAAGCCGTCTACGGCTGCCTCGCGATCGCCTGGGCGGAGAGTCCCGACACCGACCTGGCCGAATCGATGGGCCACGAGGCACTGTTCCTCGCCCGCACCCTCACCCAGCTGCTCGGCACCGAACCCGAGGTCCACGGTCTGGCGGCGCTCGTCGCCTTCTCACTCTCCCGCGCCCCCGCCCGCCGAGGGGACTATGTGCCGGTCGAGGAGCAGGACCCGGCCGATTGGGACGACGACCTCATCGCCGAGGGGGAGCGCCACCTGCGCCGCGCCCTGTCCTTCGAACGGCCCGGCCGCTTCACCCTCGAGGCGGCGATGCAGGCGGTGCATGCCGACCGGGCCCGGAGCGGGCGGACGGATTGGCCCGCCCTCCTGGTCCTGGTCACCGCCCTCAACGCTGTCGCGCCCTCACTCGGCGCGCAGGTCGCCCGGGCAGCGATCACCCTGCGCACGCACGGTCCCGAGGACGCCTCTGCCCTCCTCGCCGAGGTGGCCGAGGACCCGGCCGCCGTCCGCTTCCAGCCGTACTGGGCCACCCTCGCCGAGGTGGAGCGTCGATCCGGTCGGCCGGTGAAGTCGGCCGCCGCCTACCGGGAGGCGATCGCACTCACCTCGGACGAACGGACAGTCACGTGGCTGGCCCGACAGGCGGCGACCCTCTGAGCATGAGAATCGAGGTCGAAATGGTCCGAAACCGGACCGCGGCATCGGACCATTTCGTCCTCGAAACCGGCTCACACCCGCCGCCGGCCTGCCCGGGGCCAGCCGCGGGTGAGGATGGCCGGGAGTCCGTGAGCGGTTCAGTGCTCGCTGACCGTGAGTTCCTCGAAGGTCAGGCCCGTGGCGTGCTTGGCCGCCGCCCGTCGAACCCGTTCGGCGGTCAGCTCACTGATATCGCGGAACCGCTGTCGACCATCGCCGTGAGGGGCCGAACCAGGCGCACCCGAACCAGCGGTGCCCGGCCCGTCCGCCTCGCCCCGGGCTCGGAGTGGTTCCGGGGTCTGGACGAGGATGAACCGCCGGTTCCCCTCATCCCGCTCGTTCGCCGCCATCACCGCCTGAGCGGTGGTGCCGGATCCGGCGAAGAAGTCGAGGACGATCGCCTCGGGGTCGAAGAAGGTCTGTGAGGCCACGAGCGTCTTCACCAGCTCGACCGGCTTCGGGTAGCTGAAGACACCGCCCAGACCGAGTGCGTCGAGGTCGTTCTGCCCGCCCAGGGCCTTGATGATCGAGTAAAGCTTCGAGCTCGCCTTCTCCGCCGGAGTCACCCGCACCACGGCATGTTTGCCTCCGGACCACGGGCGCAGGATGTATTCGCCCGTCGCCAGCTTCGCGTCCACCTCGGTGAGCTTCTTGGCGCCCTTGACTTCGAGGATGTCCTCGTACATGAGCCGGCGTTCCTGTCCGCGGACGTAACGGCCGAACCCCGCGCGCAGCACATCGGTCTCGACGAGCATCCGTCTGCCGTCGATGATCTCGAGCTTGGCCGGGGCCTTCTTCTCGGTGAGGAACGGGCCCACCTGCTCGGCGTCCCGCCCCCAGACGTGGATGTAGTCGTGACCGCGGACGAACGAGGGGGAGTTCCCGCCGCCCTTCGCACGCTGGTGGATGAGGGTGCCGAGAGAGTTCTCCTCACCGAAGACCTCGTGGCCGAGCAGCTGCGCCCAGGCGCTCTCACCGTCGTCGAGGTGGAGGAAGAGGACCCCGTCCTCACGCAGGAGCTCGCGGGCGAGGATGAGCCGTGGGGTCATGAAGCTCAGCCAGCTGGCGTGGTCGTGGCCGTGGTCCTTGTACGCCAGCGCGCTGCCGGTGTTGTACGGCGGGTCGATGTAGACGACCTTGACCCGACCGCGATGAGTGGCAAGGAGCGCGGTCAGCGCGGGCAGGTTGTCACCGACGACGAGGAGGTTCTCGTCGGTGCAGGGGACGCAGGCTTCACCTCGGCGGAGGAGGTGAGGGGTGAGGTGCGACGCCGAGATCGACTCCTGTCCGCGGGCGAAAGCCGCAGCTTTGCCGGGCCAATCCAGGGTGGTCCGCATCCTTCTCCTCGCCGCCGATCAGTGCCAAGATTGCTGTATGAGTATTGCACGAGTGGCGGTGGTGGGCGCGGGGCTCGTCGGCCTGACCCTCGCCCGAGAGATCTCCGACCGGCTCCCCGACGCCCAGGTCACCGTCTTCGACAAAGAGGACCTGATCGCGGCGCATCAGAGCGCGCACACATCGGGCATCGTCGACTCGGGACTCGAGGAGGCGCCCGGCTCCCTCGGCGCCACCCTCTGCCGCCGAGGGGTGGAGAAGCTGGTCCCTTACGTCAGCGAACGCGGCATCCCCTACCGCGAATGCGGGCAGCTGTACGTCGCCCAGAACACCGACGACGCCGACCGCCTGGAGGAGCTGCTCGCCCGCGCCGAGGCGAACGGGATCCCCGGGGTGCGGCTGCTCGACCGCAGGCAGATGCGCGAGGTCGAACCCCACGCGCGCGGTGTCCTCGCGCTGTACTCGCCCCACACCGCAGTCATCGACTACCCCGCCCTCGCCGAGGCGCTCGCCTCCGATGTCCGGGCCGCGGGAGGCACGATCCGCCTCGGCGCCGAGGTCACCAGCATCGACGTCATGGCCAACGAGGTGCGGGTTCGAGTGCGCACCTCTGGCACTCCGGGGGAGGAGTCGGACGGGCGGCACGAGGTGCGACCGGAGCCGGGGGACGCCCGGGCCGGGGCTGGGTCGGGGGCCGGGACCGGCGATGACGGCGATCTCGACGAGCAGGTGCAGGAGGTGCCACGGACCTATCACGGGCGCGACGCCGACCCGGTGATCGGCCTCGGTGATGAACTGCGGAGCCGGTTCGGGGACAAGGACTGGTTCAGGCAGGTGGAGGAGACGCTTGAGAAGTGGGGTGAGAAGATCTCCGGCGCCGAGGCGGGGCGTGAGTCGAAGCATGACCCCGCAACCGGACGGGCGCCAGGTGCCGGCCGGGGGTCGGAGGCCGACCGCGAACCCGCGAACGTGCGCCCCGCGTCGCCGACCGGTCAGCCACATGCGGGTTCGCCGCGCGGCGATCATCCGTACGCAGGTCGGGCGCACGCCGACCAGCCTCCCGCCGATCAATCGCGCAGCCGCCGGTCGCGGATTCCGGATGAGGACGCGGGTTCCTTCGACCTCGTCCTCGTCAGCGCCGGCCTCCACGCGGACCGGCTGGCCGCAGCCGCCGGGCTCGACCCCGAGCCCCGGATCGTGCCGTTCACCAGCGACTGGTTCGTCGTGGCCGAACCCGACGCCGAGGTGGTCCATGGGATCATCAGCTCCGTCCCCGACCCCAAGGCCCCGTTGACGAGGACGACCCTGGCCCGCAGCGTCCACGGCTCCCTGCTGCTGGGACCGAACACCTACCCCTCGCTGGGCCGAGAGGCGTATGAGCGCCGGGACTTCGATGTCGGCGACCTCGGAACGACACTCGGGTTCAAGGGATTCTGGAAGTTCGCCTCACAGAACGCCAAGACTGCGGTGCGCGGGGCGAAGGCGGTGGTGAGCACCTCGGCGTTCGTCGAAGGTGTGCAGAAGTACGTGCCGGAGATCAAGGAGCACAGCGTACGGCCGGGTCCGCGCGGAGTCCACGCCCAGACGATCGACTCGGCCGGCGAGCTGCGCGATGAGCTGCTCGTCACCACGCGCGGGAGGCTGACTGAGGTCAGGAACGTGCCGCGGTCGGGAGCCACCTCGGCGCTGGCCATGGCCGAGCACATCGTCGACCAGGCCCTGCGCGCCTACTCGCGCTGACGAATCGGCTCGGTGGGAGGCGGGACCCGCCCTTCCCGCTCACTGCGAGTGGCGTTCGAGGAACTCGTAGACCTCGGTGTCGTCGACGCCGGGCAGCGCCCCGGGCGGCACCGCAGCGAGCAGGGAGGCATGCATCCGGGCCGCGGGCATCGCCTGGCTCGCCCACTTCTCCGCCAGCTCCTCCGGCGCCTGTCGGCAGCATGCCGGGTCCGGGCAGGCCGAGCGTGAGCGGATCGGGGACTCGCGGCCTTCGAACCACTTCACGTGCGCGAACGGCACGCCCACACTGATCGCGAAGTCACCGCCGGGCAGCACCCGAGCGGTGCACCAGTACGAGCCCGCGGGGGTATCGGTGTACTGGTAGTAGGGGCTGAACCGGTCGGCGACGCGGAACACCGTCCGCGAGGTGAACTGCTTGCACGCGAACTGGCCCTCGACCGCACCCAGCGGGTCGGTGGGGAAGGGCAGGCCGTCGTTCGAGTAGGCCTTGTGGATCGTGCCGGAGGTGTGAACCTTCATGAAGTGGACGGGCAGTCCCAGGTGCTCGGTGGCGAGGTTCGTGAACCGGTGTGCGGCCATCTCATAGCCGACCCCGAACATGTCGCGCAGGTGCTCGACCGACAGCTCCCGCTTCCGCTTCGCCTCGGTGAGCATCGGCACCGCCGCACTCTCGGGCAGCAGCACCGCCGCCGCCAGGTAGTTGGCCTCCACCCGCTGCTGGAGGAACTCGCGGAAGTCCTGCGGGGAGTCCTGGCCCAGGACGTGCTGGGCCAGCGCTGTGAGCATGTGGGAACGCGGGTCGAAGGCGGCGTCCTCGTTGGACAGATAGAGGCGCTTGTTCACGGTGTCTGAGATCGACCGGGTCGATTTCGGCAGATCCGAGACGTAGTGGAGGCTGAAGCCGAGCTTCTCGGCGATCAGCGCGGTCTGGCGTTGGGACACGGTGCCGGATTCGTAGCCGGCGAGGTCGAGCAGCTCCGCCGCCTTCGCCTCGAGCTCGGGGAAGTAGTTGTTGCGGGCCCGCATCTTCTCGCGCAGCTCGCGATTGGCCCGTCGCGCCTCCTCCGGAGTCGCGGCCCTGCGGGCGAGCACCTCGGCGAGCTGCCGCTGCAGTCCGACGATCGCCTCAAGGGCATCGTGGGGCAGGGACTTCGTGCGCACCTGCGGCAGCCCCAGCGAGGAGTACATGGGGGAGGCCTGGTAGCGCTCGGCCTCGAGCTCCAGAGCCTGCCGACCGTCGACCGGAGTGGGGTCGAGGAGGTCGGCGATGTCGACGTCGAGGGCCGTGGCGATGGCGGTCAGGAGTGTGACAGAAGTTTCTCGCTTGCCGTTCTCGATCGTCGAGATCTGGGAGGCCGCACGGTCGACCCGCTCGCCGAGCTCGCTCAGGGTCATCCCGCGCTGCTTGCGAAAGAAGCGGATTCTTCTGCCGATGCTGAGACTGTCCGGTTGTGCCTCCTCGGCGACGAGATCGGCGATCTGCTGAGTCATGGCGGTTCCCTTCGGGGATGAGCGGTCGGTGTTCGGTCGGGGCCCGGTCGGACGATGACGCTGACCATCAGTATGACAGAACGGCAAAATTTCATGAAGGGGAAGAATGCAGCTTTTTCATCCGACATTTCTCTTCTGACCCCTGCGGGACCGCGACAGAATGACATCACAGACACCAACCCCGATGAGTCAGGAGCATGGAAATGACTGAACAGCTGCACGATGTGGAAGCGATCCGCCGCGACTGGGCGACCAACCCCCGGTGGTCCGGAGTCGCCCGCGAGTACTCACCCGAGGACGTCGTCAAGCTGCGCGGCTCGGTCGTCGAGGAGCACACCCTGGCCCGTCGCGGCGCCGAGCGGCTGTGGGACCAGATCCACACGGAGGACTTCATCAACGCCCTCGGCGCTCTGACCGGCAACCAGGCAGTCCAGCAGGTCAAGGCCGGTCTCAAGGCCATCTACCTCTCCGGCTGGCAGGTCGCCGCCGACGCGAACCTGTCCGGGCACACCTACCCCGACCAGTCGATCTACCCGGCCAACTCGGTGCCGGCGGTCGTCCGCCGGATCAACAACGCCCTGATGCGCGCCGACCAGATCGAGCACTCCGAGGGCACCAGCACCGTCGAGGACTGGCTGGTCCCGATCGTCGCCGACGCCGAGGCGGGTTTCGGCGGCCCGCTCAACGCCTTCGAGCTGATGAAGGGCATGATCAACGCCGGTGCGGCCGGGGTCCACTGGGAGGACCAGCTCGCGAGCGAGAAGAAGTGCGGTCACCTCGGCGGCAAGGTCCTGATCCCGACCTCGCAGCACATCCGCACGCTCAGCGCCGCCCGGCTGGCCGCCGATGTCGAGAACGTGCCCTCGGTCATCGTCGCCCGCACGGACGCCGACGCTGCGACCCTGATCACCACCGACGTCGACGAACGCGATCAGCCGTTCATCACCGGCGAGCGGACGGCGGAGGGCTACTACAAGGTGCGCAACGGCCTCGAGGCCTGCATCGCCCGCGGCAACGCCTACGCGCCGTACTCGGATCTGCTGTGGATGGAGACGTCCCTGCCGGACCTCGAGATCGCCAAGCAGTTCGCCGAGGCGATCAAGGCCGAGCACCCGGATCAGCTGCTCGCCTACAACTGCTCGCCGTCGTTCAACTGGAAGAAGCACCTCGACGACGCCACCATCGCGAAGTTCCAGCGCGAGCTCGGCGCGATGGGCTACAAGTTCCAGTTCATCACCCTGGCCGGCTTCCACGCCCTCAACTACTCGATGTTCGACCTCGCCCACGGCTACGCCCGCGAGCAGATGAAGGCATACGTCGACCTGCAGGAGCGCGAGTTCTCCGCCGAGGAGCGCGGCTACACCGCGACCAGGCACCAGCGCGAGGTCGGCACCGGCTACTTCGACCTGGTCTCGACCGCGGTCAATCCCGAGGGGTCGACCCTGGCCCTGAGCGGATCGACCGAAGAGGCCCAATTCCACTGAGCCGTCCACTCCCGCCCCCGCCGCCGAGGTGGGGCGGGGTCCCCACGCCCGAGCCGGCCCCGCACCGGCACCGCCCGAGACCCCGGGCCCGAGCCGGCCCCGCACCGGCACCGCCCACCACCGACGATCCGTCCCAGCACCGATGACCAATGATCCGCCCCCACCCGGGTGAGGAGAAGCCCATGTCCCACATCACCGTCAACGCACCGATCGAACCCGGCTTCGACACCGTCCTGACCGCGCCGGCCCTCGACTTCGTCGCCGCCCTGCACGACCGCTTCGCACGCCCCCTGGACGCGCTGCTCGAGAAGCGGAGGACCCGGGCCGAGGCCATGGACGGCGGCACCCTCCCGCGGTTCACCCCCGAGACCGCGCGCATCCGCAAGGACCTCTCGTGGCGGGTCGCCGGCTCGATGAGCGCACCGGGCCTCGAGGACCGCCGGGTCGAGCTTGTCGGTCCCGTCACCGAACCCGATGCCGTCGCCGCCCTCAACTCGCAGGCATCGGTCTGGGTCGCGGACTTCGAGGACTCGACGAGCCCGACGTGGACCAACCTCATCGGCGGGCAGCTCACCCTCATCGACGCGGTCCGCGATCGGCTCCCCGGAGTGAGCAATCGGAACCGTCCGACCATCGGGATGCGTCCGCGCGGATGGCATCTGCCGGAGAGGCACCTCGCCGTCGTCGACGATGAAGGGCGGGAGAGTCCCGCTTCGGGTGCCCTGGTGGACTTCGGCCTCTACTTCTTCCACAATGCCCGGCATCTCGTCGACACCGGCTCGGGACCGTACTTCTACCTGCCCAAGCTGGAATCGGCCCTCGAGGCCCGGTTGTGGAGCAGGATCTTCGACTTCGCCCAGGACAGCCTCGGCATCGACCGGGGAACCATCCGGGCCACCGTGCACATCGAGACGATCACTGCGGCCTTCCAGATGGAGGAGATCCTGTGGGAGCTGCGCGAGCACTGTGCCGGGCTCAACGCGGCCGGCTGGGACTACCTGTTCTCCGTCGTCAAGAGCTTCCGGAACCTGCCGCAGTTCATCCTCCCGGACCGGGAGCGACTGACGAACGCCCTGCCGCTCATGCGGGCGTTCACCGATCGCCTGGTCTGGACCTGCCACCGCCGCGGGGCTCACGCGATCGGCACGATGAGCAACCTCATGACCGACCATCCCGATGAGGACTTCGTCGCGGCCGAATTCGCGCGGA
>JAPSIC010000178.1 GCA_031179165.1 Brevibacterium sp. | reverse complement strand
TTGTGGCGCGGGTTGGAGCAGATCACGATGACCCGACCGTGACGGCGGGTGATCTGGCAGTTCTCGCAGATCTTCTTGACGCTGGGCTTAACCTTCATCGTTATTCCTTCTTCCGGCCTGCACCTCTCACGAGGGGCGGCTCGAATGATCGAAGATCCTTACTTGTAGCGGTATACGATCCGTCCACGCGACAGGTCATAGGGAGACAGCTCCACCACGACACGGTCCTCGGGCAGTATTCGGATGTAGTGCTGTCGCATCTTCCCTGAGATATGAGCCAGCACCTTGTGACCATTGCTCAACTCGACCCTGAACGATGCGTTCGGGAGAGCCTCGACAACGGTGCCTTCGATCTCAATGACCCCTTCTTTTTTGGCCATATCGTTCGTTAACCTCGTATTCCCGCGAAACCTTCGCGTTCGACGTAATCGTGTATCCCCGACTCAATGTCGGCGACCCCTGCCCTCCCCATCACGCGGATTGGTTCTTCCCACCACATGAGAGGCCGTGGAGGGCAGATGCCGCCCACAACCTCGGAAAGGGTGAGTTGAGTGAGAACAGACCAATCATCAACCCTACACTATGGGCGTTGATTGTTCCACATTTCGGCGGGCTCGCCGGTGTGCTGTGACCGACGTCGCGCCCGGATGCCCACCACCACGGCGACGGCGAGCACGACGAACCCCACCGCCGTGATCCAGGCGAAGCCGCCGAGGGCGAGCAGAGGCCCCGCGAGCGCCGCCAGCCCCGCCGCGCCGAAGTTCATGCCCGCATCGGACAGTCCCTGCACGGGGACCCGGTGCTCGTCGTCGATCTCGGTGGTCAGCAGCGTGGAGCCGGCGATGAGGCAGGCCGACCATCCCAGGCCGAGCACGAACAATGCGATCGAGAGTCGGACGAAGGACGACTCCCCCAACGCGTCGATGAGCCCGAGGGTCAGCGAGACAGCGAACAGCGCCTGACCCAGTGCGATCACCGCGGAGGCGGAGAACCTGTCGGTGAGCAGGCCGAAGAAGGGAGAGAGGCCGTACATGCCGAGGATGTGACCGCCGATGGTGATGCCGATCAGTTCGAGTCCGAGACCATGGTGGTCCATGTGCAGCGGTGTCATCACCATCGTCGAGACCATGATCATGTGACCGGTGACCACCGACAGCAGCCCCTTGAGCGCGCCGGGGGAACGCCGGATCGCCCGCCAGGTGCCGCCTCGGCGGGCCGAAGCCAGTCGGGGCGTGCCGCTCGCCTCCGCCTCCGCGCTGCTGTGCGGGACGGTCGTGAGCGTCCTCATGCACAGCACGCACAGCACCGCGAGGGCGAAGACGACGATCGAGATGACGAACGGGCCCGACAGGGGGTCGATCCCCAGCGCCTGACCGAGGCGTGCCCCCGGCTCGGAGAGATTGGGTCCGACCACGGAGCCGATCGTCGTCGCCCAGACCACCACGGACATGGCCGATCCCTTGAGATGTTCCGGGGCGGAGTCCGTCGCGGCATAGCGGCTCTGCAGCCCCGCGGCGGTGGCCGCTCCGAAGCAGCCCATGCCGACGAAGAAGAGGAAGTCGATGCCGATGGTCACGGCGCCGACGATGAGCAGGGCCCCGGCCAGCGCCAGGGTGTAGCCGCAGCTGAGCGCCAAGCGGCGCGACCTTCTCACGGCCAGACGGGCCAGGGGCACCGCGAGGATCCCCGCGCCGAGGATGGAGGCCGTCTGCGCGAACCCGGCGAACTCGGTGCGCCCGGTCAGACGTTCGGCGAGGATGCCGCCGACGGCGAAGCCGGTGGCGATTCCGATGCCCGAGAACAGCTGGGCCAGGCTGAGCGCCCATTGATTGCGCCGAAACACCGACCTCGTCGCCGCCGTGCTCACCCGTGGCATCCTTGCCCTCTCCCGTCTCCCACTCTCACCGAATCCCATGGTCTCACACCCCCTCACGCCCGCAGCACCGGGCGGCGCACTCCGCCCCGAACGCACGATCACCCTCTCCGCCCCCGAACGCACTCTCCGTCCCTGGGCACCCGCTCCGCCCCCGCCGTGCCGACCCGTGACATCACACGTCGCGGACCGCCTGACCGCCGGGCCCGAGACTGCTAGCGTGAGTCCTGCACGGACGGAGGTGTGCGCAGGCGATGCCCGCACCACGAACATTTCACGACGAGGGAGCACGATGCACGAGTTGGATTCGATCACGGAGGACTCACTGGTGGCCAAGGGCGGCCGCAAATGGTCGAGCTTCCCCGGCAGCCTCGGCGCGTTCATCGCCGAGATGGACTTCGGCGTCGCCCCGGTCGTCCGGGAGGCGCTGCGCGAGCTCGATGACCGGGACCTCTACGGCTACGCCCCCCACGGCCTCGTCGCCGATCTCAAATCGGCCACGGCCGACTTCTACGCGCGCCGCTGCGGCTGGCAGTTCCCCTCGGCGCATGTCGAGCTCGCCAGCGACGTGCTCGCCGGGTTCATCGGGGTCCTGCAGTTCCTCACCCGGCCGGGCACTCCCATCGTCCTTCCCACCCCGGCCTACATGCCGTTCTTCGACGTCGCCCGGGTCGCCGGCCGCGACCTCATCGAGGTGCCGATGAAACGGCGGGCCGACGACTGGGCGCTCGACCTCGCTGCCATCGATGCCGCGCTGTCCCCCGGGTCGATCTTCGTCCTGTGCAACCCGCACAACCCGATCGGGAAGGTCTATTCCGAGGAGGAGCTGCTCTCCATCGCCGAGGTGGTCGAGCGCAACGGGGCGCGCGTGTTCTCCGATGAGATCCACGCCCCGCTCGTCTACTCCCCCGCCCGCCACACGCCGTATGCCTCGCTGAACGAGGTCACGGCCGCTCACACGGTGACCGCGACGGCGGCGTCGAAGGCCTTCAACATCCCCGGACTCAAGTGCGCACAGCTCATCCTCACCACCGACGAGGACCGGCGGGTGTGGAAGGACAAGGGCGGGTTCGTCTCCGGGGCCGCCTCCAACCCCGGCATCCTCGCCACGACCGCTGCCTACACCCGGGGCGACGAATGGCTCGAGGAGATCACCGAGTATCTCCGGGGCAGCCGGGATCTGCTCTCCGACCTCATCGCCGAGCACCTGCCCCGCGCCTCCTACATCGCGCCCGAGGGCACCTACCTGGCGTGGCTGGATCTGCGCGGCTACGGCTTCGAGACCGACCTGTTCGGCCACTTCAACACGAAGGCGAAGGTGGCCATCACCGAAGGGCGGCTGTGCGGCGAGGTCGGCCAGGGACACATCCGGCTCAACTTCGCCCTCCCCCGCCCTCTGCTCAGGGAGGCGGTGGAGAGGATCGGCGCCGCGGTCGCGAGCTGATCCTCAGTCGACGGGGACGGGAGTGATGCCGTAGGGCGCGAGGCCCGCGGCTCCCCCGTCCTCGGCGGTGAGCACCCACACCCCGCCCTCATGGCGGGCGACGCTGTGCTCCCAGTGACTGGCCCGCGATCCGTCGACGGTGACGACGGTCCAGTCATCGTCGAGAGTCCTGCTCTCCGGCGAACCGGCGGTGAGCATCGGTTCGATCGCCAGGCACATACCCGGCTTGATCCGCGGCCCGTTCGAGCGCGCCCGGTAGTTGAGGACCTCCGGCGGCATGTGCATCGCCGAACCGATGCCGTGTCCGGTGAACTCCTCCACCAACCCGAAGTCGGGGGCGTGCTCGGTGACGTGGTCGTCGATGGCGTCTCCGATGTCGGACACCCGGGTGCCGGTGGCGAATGCGGCGATGCCGGCCCACATGGCCGCCTCCGTGGCCGCGGACAGGGCCCGGTCGGTCGCGCTTCCCAGCTCGTCGCCGCCGATGACCATGGTGAACGCCGAGTCGCCGTGGAGCCCGTCGACGATGGCTCCCCCGTCGATCGAGACCAGGTCTCCGGGCTCGAGCACGCGGGCGCCCGGGATCCCGTGCACGATCTCCTCGTTGACGGAGATGCACAGGACGGCCGGGAACCCCTGATAGCCCTTGAAGTTGGACCGCGCGCCCGCCTCGGCGATGACGGCCTCGGCGGCGGCGTCCACCTCGGCGGTGGTGGCTCCGGGCACCGCGGTCCGACGGGCGGCGTCGAGGGCGGCACGCGTGACGAGCCCCGCCCTGCGCATGGAGCGCAGCTGTGCGGGGCTCTTCAGTTCGATCCTGGGACCGAAGATCATCGAATGACGGCGAGGATGCGGTCGGTGATCTCGGACACCTCGCCGAGGCCGTCGACCTGACGCAGCAGTCCGCGTTCGCGGTAGATGTCCGTCAGCGGCTGGGTCTGCTCGGCGTAGACGTCGAGGCGGTGGCGGATGACGTCCTCGTTGTCATCGCTGCGGCCCTCCTTCTGCGCGCGGGCGAGCAGCCTGGCCACGACCTCGTCGGTGTCGGCGGTCAACTCGACGACGTGCTCGATCTCCACGCCCTGCTCGGCGAGGATCCGGTCGAGCTCATCGACCTGCGCTGTCGTGCGGGGGTAGCCGTCGAGGAGGAAGCCGCCTGCAGCATCGTCCTGGGCCAGCCGGTCGGCGACCATCTTGTTGGTCACCTCGTCGGGGACGTATTCGCCCGCATCCATGTACCGCTTGGCGAGCTGACCGAGTTCGGTCTCACCCTTGACGTTGGCCCGGAAGATGTCTCCGGTGGAGATGGCGGGGATGTCCAGGGCCTCGGCGAGCCGGGCCGCCTGGGTGCCTTTGCCGGCTCCGGGCGGGCCGATCAGGATGATGCGTGAACTCATGGGTGTCCTTCCGTTGGGGTGGTGCGGCTGATCAGCGCAGCAGGCCTTCGTAGTGGCGCTGCTGCATCTGTGCGTCGATCTGTTTGACGGTCTCCAGACCGACTCCGACCACGATCAGCAGCGAGGTGCCGCCGAATGGGAAGTTCTGATTCGCGTTGATGAGGATCAGGGCGATCAGCGGGATCAGTGCGACGAAGGCCAGATACAGCGAGCCCGGGAAGTTGATGCGGCTGAGCACGAAGCTCAGGTAGTCCGCCGTCGGCCGTCCGGCGCGGATGCCGGGGATGAAACCGCCGTACTTCTTCATGTTGTCGGCGACTTCCTCCGGATTGAAGGTGATCGCGACGTAGAAGTAGGCGAAGAAGATCGTCAGCAGCGCATAGATCGTGATGTAGAGCGGGTGGTCGCCGCGCGTGAAGTAGGTGTTGATCCACTCCACCCACGCGGTCTGGGGATCGAAGAACTGGGCGATCAGGCTCGGCAGGTAGAGGACCGAGGAAGCGAAGATCACCGGGATCACGCCGGCCATGTTGACCTTGATCGGAATGTAGGTCGAGGTGCCGCCGAACATCCGGCGGCCCACCATGCGCTTGGCGTACTGGACGGGAATGCGTCGCTGCGACTGCTCGACGAACACGACGAGGGCGACGAGGACGAGACCGACGGCGAGGACGACGAGGAAGATGTCGACGCCCTGCTCACGGAAGATCGCGCCCAGCGAGGACGGGAATGCGGCCGCCACGGAGATGAAGATGAGCAGCGACATGCCGTTGCCGACTCCGTGCTCGGTGATCTGCTCGCCGAGCCACATGATCAGACCGGTCCCGGCCGTCAGCGTCAGGACCATGATGGTGATGCCCCACCACGTGTCGTTCGTGATCAGGTCGGTGCAGCCCTCGACGTTGCCGAACAGGGCGCCGGAGCGCACGGTCGCGATCAAGGTGGTGGAGTTGAGGATCGCCAGCCCGATCGTCAGGTAGCGGGTGTACTGGGTGAGCTTGGCCTGACCCGAGGCGCCTTCCTTGTGCAGCGCCTCGAAGCGCGGGATGACCACGCGCAGCAGCTGCACGATGATGCTGGCGGTGATGTAGGGCATGATGCCGAGGGCGAAGATCGACAGCTGCAGCAGTGCCCCGCCGCTGAACAGGTTGATCATCGCGAAGCCGCCGGAGTTCAATTGCGGGGACGCCACGCACTCCTGGACCTGGGAATAGTCGATTCCCGGAGTGGGGATGAACGAACCGAGCCTGAAGATGACGAGGATCCCCAGTGTGAAGAGGAGTTTGTTCCTCAGGTCGGGCGTTCTGAAGGCCCTCCGAATTGCGCCGATCAAGCGTCCTCCTCAATGGGGGATGAAAGTCAGGGTCGCTTCTACGACCTGGAGAATGAGACAAATACCTGCAAAAGACTACCAGGATATGGTCGGCACTCGCGAAACGGTCCGCGCTGGGTGCGGGGCGGATGCGAGCCCCGCCCCGGGCGGCGATGATCGGGTGACGGCCGCGAGGATCGCGCTGAGCCCGGGCACGACGAGTCTTCGCGTGCGGGCACGACGAAGGGACGGTCACCGAGGTGACCGTCCCTTCGCGATGCCTGCCCTCCCCCATCTCAGGGGTCTGGATCAGGCTTCGGTTGCGTTGCCGCCTGCAGCCTTGATCTTCTCCAGCGCGGAGCCGGAGAACTTGTCCGCAGTGATGTTCAGGGCCACGGTGATCTCACCGGTGCCGAGAACCTTCACGGGCTGCTTCGGACGCACAGCAC
>JAPSIC010000038.1 GCA_031179165.1 Brevibacterium sp. | reverse complement strand
AGTCGTTGTGCTGCGTGGCCAGTCCACGCGCGGAAACAATGCGTTGTGTCATGCCTCAAGCCTAGACTGTGGCGGCAGTACTAGGCTAAGCCGTATGACTGTGGATCCAACTGGTGAGACCGAAGCGGCAACCCTCCCTGCCGACGTCCTCGTCCCCGCCGATGACCTGGGGGCATACCTCCACGAGGCGATCGCCGATCCGGGGGAGTTGACGATGAGGCTGTGCGCGATCGAGTCGGTCTCGGGCGGCGAGGCGGCGATCGCCGACGCCGTCGCCGACGTGCTCGCCCGCATCGGGGCGGGCCCGGGACCGGACCTGGAGATCCTCCGGGACGGGGACACGATCGTCGCCCGCACCGCCCTGGCGCGGGCCGAGCGGATCGTCATCGCCGGGCACCTCGACACGGTGCCGGTGGAGGACAACCTGCCCCCACGGCGGCTGATCATGGCCGGAGAGGAGTACCCCGACGACGAGGTGGTCTGGGGCCGGGGCGCCTGCGACATGAAGGCCGGGGTGGCGATGCAGCTGGTCACGGCCGCCGCCCTGCGCACACCGAAGCACGACGTCAGCTGGGTCTTCTACGACAACGAGGAGGTCGACGCCGAGCGCAACGGGCTGGGACGGGTCGCACGCACCCACCCCGAGTGGCTCGAGGGAGACTTCGCGATCCTCGGCGAGCCGTCGAACGCCTCGGTCGAGGGCGGCTGCAACGGCACGATCCGGGTCGACGTCACGACCAGGGGAGTCCGGGCGCACTCGGCCCGGGCGTTCATGGGGGTCAACGCCATCCACGCCACCGCCGAGGTGCTCACCCGCCTGGCCGGATACGAGACGCGGACCGTGACGGTCGACGGTCTCGACTACCGGGAGTCCCTGTCGGCCGTGAACATCCGCGGCGGGGTCGCCGGCAATGTGGTCCCGGACGAATGCGTGGTCAGCGTCAACTACCGCTTCGCCCCGGACCGGTCCGCGGCCGAGGCCGAGGCGTTCCTGCGCGAGCTCTTCACCGGCTTCGACCTCGTCGTCACCGACGCCGCCGAGGGGGCCAGGCCCGGCCTCGACCGGCCGATCGCCCAGGACTTCATCGACACCCTGGGGCTGGAACCGGCCCCCAAGCTGGGGTGGACCGATGTCTCCCGGTTCAGCGCCCTCGGCGTCCCGGCGGTGAACTTCGGGCCGGGCAACCCGCTCTACGCCCACAAGGCGGACGAGCACGTGCGCGTCGCCGAGGTCGAGCAGGCGTGCGCGGCCCTCCTGGCCTATCTCGAGGAAGGGACACCGGCATGATCAGGGCGAGCGCGGGAACCTCGGGCGAGGACCCCGACCGGTTCTACAGCAAGGGACCGCTGCGGCTGCGCGGCGAACAGGTGCCCGAGACGACGACGGATCAGCGGCTGCTCGACTCGCCCGACGGCGCGGGGTGGGCGAACGAGGATCCCTGGCGGGTGATGCGCATCCAGGCCGAGTTCGTCGAGGGCTTCGGCTCCCTGGCCGAGGTCGGACCGGCGGTGTCGATCTTCGGCTCCGCGCGGCTGCGGCCCGACACCCAGGAGTACCAGGACGCCCGCGAGATCGCCCGCCGGCTGGCGGCCGACGGCTATGCGATCATCACCGGCGGCGGTCCGGGCACGATGGAGGCGGGCAACCTCGGCGCTCGGGAGGGCGGGGGAGTATCGATCGGCCTGGGCATCGAGCTGCCCTTCGAATCCGGTCTCAACGACCATGTCGAGCTGGGTGTGAACTTCCGCTACTTCTTCGTCCGCAAGACCATGTTCCTCAAGTACTCACGCGGCTTCGTCGTCATGCCGGGCGGATTCGGCACCCTCGATGAGCTGTTCGAAGCCCTCACGATGGTTCAGACCGGCAAGGTCACCTCCTTCCCGATCGTGCTCTACGGCACCGCCTACTGGCAGGGGCTCGTCGACTGGCTCTCCTCGGCGCCGCTGGCCAGTGGCACCATCTCACCGATCGACCTCGACCGGTTCACCCTCACCGACGACATCGACGAGGTCGTCGACACGATCGGCTCCGGGCCAGAGGACGCGGTGGCGTGAAGGACGTCACCGCGCTCGACGCGCAGCCCAGGGCCCTGGCCGGGGCCCGGCCGGGAGCTCCGGCCATCATGGCCGTGATCAACCGGACCACCGACTCGTTCTGGGAATCGGCGGCGACGCTCGACGAGGCGATCGCCGGCGTCGACGCCGCCGCCCGGGCCGGGGCCACCGTGGTCGACATCGGAGGAGTGCGGGCGGGGCGGGGCCGGGAGATCTCGGTCGCCGAGGAGATCGAGCGCGTCTGCCCGGTCGTCGAGGCCGTCGCCGACAGTCACCCCGACATCCTCATCAGCGTCGACACCTGGCGCCACGAGGTCGCCGAGGCCGCCTGCTCGGTCGGGGCCGGGCTGCTCAACGACACCTGGGCCGGGGCCGACCCTGAACTCGCCCGCGTCGCCGCCGCATATGGCGCCGGGCTGGTCTGCTCGCACACCGGCGGCCTCGCCCCGCGCACCGACGCCCACCGCAACCGGTACGGACTCCACTCCGGAGAAGTCGTCGACCATGCACTCGCCGGGGTGCGCCGACTGGCCGACGCCGCCCTGGCCGCCGGGGTGCCGGCGGAGAAGGTGATCATCGACCCGACCCCGGACTTCGGCAAGAACACGCACCAGTCCCTGCGCCTGCTGCGTGAGCTCGACCGGTTCGTGGCGACGGGCTTCCCGGTGCTGCTGGCCATCTCGCGGAAGGACTTCGTCGGAGAGGCGATCGGGGAGGTCGCCCCCGCCGACCGCCTGGCCGGAACCATCGCCGCGACCGCGTTGGCCGTGGATAGGGGCGCAGCCATGATCCGCACCCATGACGTGCGGGCCACGGCCGACGCGATCGCCGTGGTCCTCGCCATCACCGGACAGCAGCCACCGCGACACACCGTCCGGGGCCTGCGCTGAAGCGGTGTGAGATCATGGTCCCATGCCTTTCTGGATCGTGCTCGGGGTGGCCGCCGCGGTGTTCGTGCTCGTGATCGTGCTCGCCGCGTCCTTCAACCTCTTCTCCTCCGACGCCGCCGAGGAGACCGAGCAGCGACGAGACATCCTGCCCTCCGACTTCACCTCGGCAGACCTTGAGCAGGTCACCTTCCGGCCGGCCCTGCGCGGTTACCGGATGGACGAGGTCGATGCCGTCCTCGCCGCGCTCCGGTGCCGCCTGCGCGAGTTCGAGTCCCAATCCACAACCACCGTCGACGAGCGATGAGAGAAGCCCGCGACCTGCCCGGAATCACCCTCGTCCCCGAAGCCTTCGACTCCTCCCGGTTCAGCCGCCTCGGCGTCCTGTTCCTCACGCTGCCGCTGTGGGTGCAGGCGCTGAGCGTCTACGTCGCCTCCCGGATCGTGAGCGTGGCGATCTTCGCCGTGGTGGTCAGGCGCCAGGAACCGGCGAGCTGGAGTTCGAGTCCCGTCGAGACGACCCTCGGTGACTTCCTCAACTTCTGGGACAGCGGCTGGTACCAGCGCGTCGCCGAGGAGGGCTACCCGAGCACGCTGCCCGTCACCGAGGCCGGGACGGTGACGGAGAACCAGTGGGCGTTCTACCCGCTGCACCCGGCCATCGTCGGCGACATCGCCGCCCTGACCGGCGCCGACTACGACACCGTCTCCCCGATCGTGTCGACGATCGCGGCAGGACTGGCCTCGATCGTCATCCTCGCGCTGTTCCGCCGCTACGTCGATCGGGCGCAGGCGTTGACGGGACTGGCCTTCGTCATGTTCTTCCCGCCGGCGGCGGTGTTCTCGACCGGCTACGCCGAAGCCCTGACCCTCCTGCTGCAGTCCCTGGCCCTCCTCCTCATCGTCGAGCGGCGCTACCTGACGGCCGTTCCCGTCGTGTTCCTCATGGACCTGTCCCGCCCGGTGGGTGTGGCCTTCTCGTTCTTCCTCCTCTTCCACCTCATCGACCGCTTCGTCCGTCGCCGCGACGAGGCGTACCCGGTCGGCGAGGCGATCCGCTCGTGGACGCTCGGTGTGCTCTCCTGCCTGGCCGCCCTCGTCCACCCCATCCACGCCTGGCTGGCCACCGGCTCGCTCACGGCCTACACCGACACCGAAGCGGCCTGGCACGGCGGCAGCTCGACCTACCTCGTGCAATGGCTGGCCGCGGCCAACGGCCTCGTCGGTCCCTTCGGGCCGCTGCTCCTGGTCGGCCTCATCGTCGGCATGACGGCCCTGATCTTCTCCCCGGCCGGGGCCAGGATGGGCCGGACCCTGCAGCTGTACTGCCTCGGCTACGGCGTCTACCTGCTCATCTTCTTCACCCCGCAGACCTCGACCCTGCGTCTGCTGCTGCCCTTGTTCCCGGTGGCCCTGACCCTGGCGCTCGTGCGCTCACGCGGCTATCGGGCGGCCGTCCTCAGCGCGTTCGTCGTGCTCCAGATCGTGTGGGTGGCCTACCTGTGGCACTTCACCCCGCCCGCGGACCTGCCGCCCTGAGTCTGACCGCCGGGTGTGCGCGGTCCTCGATGCGACCGCGGTCTTAAATTACGGTTTGGTTACCAACCACTGTCGGGATCGTGGAATAATCGAACCAAGACTGTCGGCGTATTCCCCATATGACGACGTGGCACGATCTACGGAAGGATGTCCCACATGGCAGCCCAGAAACCCCGCACCGGCGACGGACCTCTGGAAGTGACCAAAGAAGGCCGAGGCATGGTGATGCGGCTTCCTGTCGAGGGTGGAGGACGATTGGTCATCGAACTCAGCGCCGATGAGGCGACCGCTCTGCACGACACCCTGGCAGAGACACTGGGCATCTGAGACCACAGCACGAACCCGATCGCGCAACGTTGTTCCGATCGTGCAGCACTGACCCGAACGCAGCACTGATCCGATGGTGCCACGCGGCGCCCGGCCGGTTCCCGTCGCATCAGGGCGGGCGAGAGCCACGGCGCGGGAGAGCAGCAGAGACACAGTCTCTGCTGCTCTTCGCATTCAGGCACTGCGGGACGCCGGGAACCGGGCGTGAGCCGGCTCCCACCCCAACTTCTGCGGACCTTGTGCGGTTCTGATCGACCGGAACCGAGCGAAGTGCACACCAGCTCTCCCCGAGCGCACCGGCGGCGGCTGTCAGGCGGTGGTCTTCTGGAGCATGAGCAGGCCCTGACCGATGGGCAGCAGGACGTGGTCGAGGTTGTCCTGCTGGGCGAGCCGGCCGAGCAGGGCGCGAGCGGCGCGGGTCCGCGGGGCCCGGTCGACGGGATCGGCGACGGCGCCGCCGAGCAGGGTCTGGTGGATGACGAGGAGGCCCTTGGCATCGAGCAGGCGCAGCGCGGGTTCGATCATGCGCTCGACGTGGGCCGGCTCCGAATCGATGAACACCATGTCATAGGCGCTCGGGGCCAGGCGCAGCAGGACGTCCTCGGCCCGACCGCTCATCAGGCGCAGCCGGCCCGACCGGATCCCGGCCATCTCGACGAGGTCCCGGGCGGCGCTCTGCGCGGTCGAGTTCGTGTCGATGGAGGTCAGTATCCCCGCCGTCGGCATGCCCCGGAGCAGGGCCAGGGTCGACGTCCCGGTTCCGGTGCCGACCTCGACGGCGGCGACGGGGCCGAGCAGTCGGGCGAGCAGGGTCAGCGTCGATGAGGTGGTCTGGGAGACGGGGCTGAGCCCGTACTCGTGGGACAGGGTCCTCGCGGCGTCGAGAAGCGGGTCGGGGCCGTTGTAGTTCTCGGCGAAAGTGATATCGCCTGCCCTCTCGCGTGACAATCGACCCTCGCTTTCCGTCTGACTTCCCCGTCAGTCTAACCGCTCGGCTCCGGCCTGCGCGGCGGGATCGACGCCGTGTTCCTGCCAGAGTCCTTCGAGTTCCTTGACCGTGAGGAATGCGCTCCGGCCGGCCTTCTCGGCCGTGTGCGGCGTCGCCTCCTCCCGCCAGTGGGGCAGGGCCCGGGCCAGCAGCGGCGGGGGCAGGACGCCCGCGGCATTGACGACCCGCCACCAGTCGACGTTGGAGCCGAACTCGCGCATCACCCGGCCGACGTACCGCGGGGAGCAGGAGGCGACGGCCCCGATGGTGCCGTAGCTGACCACTCGTCCGCGGGGGACGAGCTCGACGATGCGCAGCACCCGTTCGACCTCCACCTCGTCCACTGTCGTTCCTTCCATCCGGGGGCTCTCCTGCCGCACGAGCATACCGGCACGACCGCTGCGAACCGGCCATCGGGGAGACCGGTAGACTGGAGGCATGTTTGGTATCAACGGCACCGAGATGCTCATCTTGGTGGTTGTGGCACTCGTCGTCATCGGTCCCAAACGTCTCCCCGAGTACGCCGAGAAGCTGCGGGATCTCGTCCGGCAGGCCCGCCGAATGGCCGAAGGGGCGAAGGAAAGCGTGCAGCGCGACTTCGGAGACGAGTTCAAGGACGTCGACTGGCAGAAGCTCGACCCGCGCCAGTACGACCCTCGTCGCATCGTCCGCGAAGCCCTCGTCGAAGAGGACTCCTCGATCCGGGAGTCCAAGCGCAGGCCCGAGCCGAAGCAGGTCTCCCCGTCAGCCGGTTCCGGCTCCGCGGCTGTGCTCGGCCCCGCAGGCGGCCCCGCGGACGCAGTCGGCTCCGCGGCCGATGCGGGGCAGGCACCGACGGGGTCCCAGCTCTCACCGATCGAGCGCTACCAGGCCCAGGCCGCGAAGCGGGTGCGCGCCGAGGCGGCTCCGTTCGATCCCGACGCCACCTGAGAGCTCACGCCACCTGAGACTTCGCCCGGTCGAGGCAGAACCCACACCGTCCGCGAGGCGGGCGGCTCAGCTCCTGCGCACAGCGGGATGCTCCGGGTTCGAGCACAGCCGGTTGCCGTAACCGCGGCAGAAGTACTGGGCCCCGGCGGTCAGCTCGATCCCCGCGAACAGCTCACTGACGGTGACCGCGTACAGCCCCTTCTCGGCGACGGCGGCGAACACCGCCGGTGCGGCTTCGACGGTGCTGGGGTGGATGGAGTGCATGAGGACGATCGACCCCGGCTCGGCGTCGGTCACCACCGAACCGACGATCTTCTGCGGATCCTTGTGCCGCCAGTCCTCCGTGTCGACGTCCCACAGGATCGCCGGCCGCTTCGCCGCCTTAGCGGCCGCACCGTTGAGCGCCCCGTACGGCGGTCGGAGCAGACCCGGCCGCTGCGCTCCCGCCGCCTCGATGGCCTCGTCGGCCTGCTGCACCTGGCTCCTCACCGTCGCGGGGGTGCTGCGGTCGAGCTTCGGATGGGTGTGGGTGTGGTTGGCGATCTCGTGACCCTGACCGGCCACCCGCTCCACCGTCTCGGGGAAGTCTGCGGCGTTCGTGCCGAGCAGGAAATAGGTGAGCCGGATGTTCGCCTCGGCGGCGGCGTCGAGCAGTGAGTCCTCGACCTCGGGCTCGCCCGGGCCGTCGTCGTAGGTCAGCGCCACGCAGGGCAGGAGCGCACAGGAGAAGTCGGGGTTGCGGTCATCGGCACCGTCTGGCAGGTCCACTCTCGACTGCAGGGAACGCGCGACGGTGACTCCCAGCGGGGTCAGGTCCGTCTCGGCGACCGGGGACCCCTTCAGGGTCAGGGCTCCGGACTCGTCGACCCCGACGGCGACGGGATCGATCTCGGGGTCGAACAGGTCCTCGACTCCCACCGTCGTGTCGGCGGCGAGGTCGGTCACGAGGACGTGGACCGTTGAGTTGAGGACGAGTGTCGAGATGAGGTGATTTCCACCGGCCGCGAGCACCTGACTGCTGATCTGCAGTCGGGCCCGGTCGTCCTCGGGGCTGTCCGTCGTGCTCGGAGTCGCAGAGCCGACGCCGGACGCCGAGGTGGACGCGAAGCTCTCCGAGGGCCAGCGCTGGGCGGGATCGGTGAGGACCGGGCTGTAGGCCAAGCGGTCGCCGAAGCCCCCGGCGGTCTCGATCGCCTCGAGCACTCTCGCCTCGGTGGCCGCCGACAGCGAGCTCACCCCGGGGATCCCGAACAGGTGCGCGGTGAGGTGCGGCTCGAACTCCGAGTCGTCGATCGCATAGCTGCGCAGATGGGAGAGCACCGAATCGAGATTGTCCTGCACGATGCTGTGGTCGGCGGTCGGGGACGGCCCGGCGGGCCGGTCGGTGCCGGTGGCGACGCAGCCGGAGGCCAGGGTGAGGGCCGTGCCCGTCGCGATGAGCGCGAACAGGCGACGGCGCAGGCGGACGCGATGGGCCGAGAGACGCTGGTGCACGGGGGATCCTAGGGGTGAAGAGGGGAGTGCTGGGGTTTCAGACTGCGCCCGGACGGTGCGGGCGGGAGACTACATCAATCATACCGACCGGAGATCGGGTCGAACGCCTGGGGCCGGGGATCGGGCCGAACGCCCGGGGCCGGAGTTCTCGCCGACCGCACGGAGGCGTCGACCGCATGCTGGGGCCGACCGCGCGCAGGCGCCGACCGCGCCGACCGCACGGAGGCGGATCCGACCGTCCGGGCCCGGCGCTGAGGCTGGTCAGACCGGGCTCAGGCCCAGGGACCGTCCGGCCAGCCCCCGGGAGCGCTGGCCCAGGGTCGAGGCCAGCGACCGGAACGCGACGGCGGCGGGGGAGTCGGGATGGGTGAGGACCACCGGCGTGCCGGCGTCCGAGCCTTCGCGCAGCTGGGTGTCGAGGGGGATCTGGGTGAGCAGCTCGACGGTGGTGCCGGTGGTGCGGCTGAGGTTCTCGGCGACCACGGCGCCGCCGCCGGAGCCGAAGATCTCCATCTGCGTGCCGTCGGGCATCTCCATCCACGACATGTTCTCGATCACTCCGGCCACCCGCTGACGGGTCTGGCTGGAGATCGAACCGGCCCGCTCGGCGACCTGCGCGGCGGCCTGCTGCGGGGTGGTGACGACGAGCAGCTCCGAGCCCGGCAGCAGCTGGGCGACCGAGATCGCGATGTCACCGGTGCCTGGAGGCAGGTCGAGGAGCAGGACGTCGAGGTCGCCCCAGAACACGTCGGTGAGGAACTGCTGCAGCGCCCGGTGGAGCATCGGCCCGCGCCACACCACGGCCTGGCTGCTGGGCACGAACATCCCGATGCTCATCACCTTCACGTCATGGGCGACCTGGGGGATGATCATGTCGTCGACCCGGGTGGGATTGCCGGTGATCCCGAGCATGGAGGGAATCGAGAACCCGTAGATGTCGGCGTCGACGATGCCCACCCGCAGTCCGCGGGCCGCCATCGCGACGGCGAGGTTCGCGGTGATCGAGGACTTGCCCACCCCGCCCTTGCCGGAGGCGATCGCGTAGACCTTGGTCAGGGAGTCGGGTTTGGTGAAGGGCACCTCGCGGGAGGAACCGGCGCCCTGGAGCTTCTCCCGCATCGCGGTGCGCTGCTCGGGCGTCATCGTGCCCAGCTTGACCTCGACCTCGCCGACTCCGGGGACGGCGGCGACCGCCTCGGTGGTGTCCTTGGTGATCGTGTCCTTGAGCGGGCAGCCGGAGACGGTGAGGAGGACGGTGACGGTGACCTTCGACCCGTCGACGGTGACGTCGTCGACCATGTCGAGCTCGACGATGCTGCGGCGGATCTCCGGGTCGATGACGCTTCTCAGCGCCTCCCGGATGGCCTCCATGGATGGTTGTGTCATAGTCAGCCTCGTCCTTTCTCGCCGCGGTCAGTGTTCAACCCTACCTGTTCGCCTCTGACACCGTCATCCCGGGACGGGGACTCCTCCTCGAGCTCACGGAGCAGGTCCCGCAGCTCCGAGCGGATGAAGTCACGAGTGGCGACCTCGCGCATCGCGATCCGCAGGGCCGCGACCTCGCGGGCCAGGTACTCGGTGTCGGCGAGGTTGCGCTCGGCGCGCCTGCGGTCGTGCTCGAACTCCACCCGGTCACGATCGGCGCTGCGGTTCTCCGCGAGCAGGATCAGGGGGGCCGCGTAGGAGGCCTGCAGGGACAGGATCAGGGTGAGCAGGGTGAAGTTGAGCGACTTCGGGTCGAACTGCAGATCTTCGGGCAGGATCGTGTTCCACAGCAGCCAGGCGGCGCAGAACACCGTCATCCCGACGAGGAACGCGGGCGTGCCCATGAACCGGGCGAAGGCCTCCGCACCGCGGCCGAAGGTCTCCGGGGACATGCTCAGGCGGGGGAGCTTGCGCTTGCTCGACCGTGGGACATCGAAATCGTCAGCAGCCATCACTACCCCCTTCTGTGATCGTCACGACCGGTGGTGCGCCAGTCCTCGGGCAGCAGCTGGTCGAGGACGTCGTCGACGGTGACCACACCGACGAGGTGGTCGTTGTCATCGGTGATCGGCACCGACACCAGATTGTACGCCGCCAGGAGCTTCGTCACCTCTGCCAGCGGAGTCTCCGGCGGCAGCGGCTCGACCTCGGTGTCGAGCATGATCCCCACCGCCTCGTGCGGGGGATGGCGCAGCATCTCCTGGATGTGGACGAGCCCCAGGTACTTGCCGGTCGGGGTCTCGATCGGCTGCCGGCAGACGAAGATCGCCGCCGCCAGCGCGGGCGGCAGGTCCTCCCGGCGGACATGGGCCAGCGCCTCGGCGACGGAGGTCTCCGGGGTCAGGATCACCGGGTCCGTCGTCATCAGGCCGCCGGCGGTGTCCTCGTCGTAGGCCAGCAGGGTCCGCACGTCCTCGGCGTCCTCGGGCTCCATCAGGAGGAGGAAGCGCTCGGCGGCCTCGTCGCTGAGCTCGCCGAGGAGGTCGGCCGCGTCGTCGGGCTCCATCTCCTCGAGGACGGTGACGGCGCGCTGGGTGTCGAGGGCCGACAGCAGCTCGACCTGGGTCTCGGCGGGAAGCTCCTCGATGACGTCGGCGAGGCGTTCGTCGTCGAGCGCGCGGGCGACCTGGAGCCGGCGCTGGGGGCTCATCTCGAACAGGACGTCGGCGAGGTCGGCCGGCTTCGTGTCCTGGTATGCGGCGATGAGCTGGGTGGCCTCCTGGTCGACGGCGGCATCGGCGGGATGATCGGCATCGGACCAGGAGATCTGCATGGTCTCGCCGCGCCGGCGGAAGGCGGCGAAGGCGGTGCGCTCGGGAACCCGGCGGACGAAGAGGCGGGTGACCTCCCAGTCCCGGCTCACCTGTTGTTCGATCCCGACGTCCTCGACCTGGATCGGGGAGCCGTCGTCGCGCAGGCGCAGCCGGCGGTCGAGGAGGTCGTTGACGACCAGGGTCTCCGACCGCCGCTGCTCGAAGCGGCGCATGTTGACCAGGCCGGTGGTGATGACCTGCCCGGAGTCGATGGCGGTGACCCGTCCCATCGGGACGAACACGCGGCGTCGACCCGGCACTTCCACCACCAGCCCGATCACCCGGGGGAACTGCCGCATGGTCGTGCGGTAGACGATGACGACGTCGCGCACCCGGCCGACCTGATCGCCGAGGGGGTCGAAGACGGGGGCGGAGATGAGCCGTGCGACGAAGACGCGTTTCGCTGAGCCACTCATGCCCCTAGCCTACGTCGTGGCAGGTCATGGCGGGAATCCGCGGGTGCACCTCCTGTTCACCGGCAGGCCGCGCCCCTGCCACTCAGCTGTCTCCCAGCCTCCCTAAGGTCTTTTCTCGGCAAGCACCCCTGAGCGCAGAACAGGAGACATCCATGCCCCAGAGACTTCTTCGACCCACCGCGGCGGCCGGCGCCGCCCTGACCCTGCTGGCGCCGTTCGCCGCGACGAGCGCCCACGCCGCGTCCCCTCCCGCCGAGCTCTACGAGGGCCACGTCCAGGTCGACCGCGGGACACCGGCCGACCCCGAGGTCCTGGCGGGGCAGGTGTTCGACGACGTCAACCACAACTCCCGGCTCGATGCCGAGGAACGCGGCGTCCCCGGCGTCGCGGTGTCCAACGGCATCGATGTCGTCCAGACCGACGGGCAGGGGCGATACGAACTGCCGGTCGAGGACAATATGACCGTCTCGATCACGCAGCCGGCCGGCTGGCAGGTGCCCGTCGACTCTGACATGTTCGCGCAGTTCAGCTACAACCACATGCGGGGCGGCTCACCGGAGCTTCGGTACGGCGGCATCGCGCCCACCGGTGGCACCCCGCGGGCGGTGAACTTCCCGCTGATCGCCTCAGAGTCGACCGCCTCGGCGGAGCAGAGCTGCCCGATCGCCTCCGACACCCAGGCCTACGATCGGACCGAGATCGGCTACGCCCGGGACGGTGCGGTCGGCGACCTCGCCGACCGCGACGACTACGCCGGCTGCGGGGTCCTGCTGCTCGGGGACAACGTCGGCGACGACCTCAGCCTCAACGACGACCTCCGCGACATCTACTCGAGCATGAACGGTCCCATCCGGGCCGCTCCCGGCAACCACGACATGGACTTCGACGCGGGAGACGACGCGCACTCGCTCGACACGTTCCGTGAGCAGTTCGGGCCCGCGAACTTCTCCTACGACGTGGGCAGGACCCACTTCGTCGTCCTCGACAGCATCGAGTACTCGGGAGACGAGTCGACGAGGAAATACTGGGAGAAGATCAGCGAGGACCAGCTGCGGTGGCTGGAGAACGACCTCAGGCATGTGCCGACGAGCGCGCAGATCGTCATCGCCACCCACGCCCCGATCCTCACCCACCGGGAGGTCGTCGTCGACAACGCCGCGCAGTTCTACGAGGTCATCGCCGAGTACCCGAACGCGGTGACCGTCGGCGGTCACACCCACACGCTGGAGAACCTGCGCCGAGGTGAGACGCGCCGGGAGTGGGCGGCGGCCGGGATCAGGGAGCTCTCACACCCGCAGCTCGTGGCCGGAGCCGTCTCCGGTGACTGGTACTCCGGCGGCCTCAACGCCGACGGCCTTCCCTCCGCGTTCACCTCCGATGCCGCCGAGCCCGGAGTGCTCACGCTCGAGTTCGACGGGGCCGACCGCAGCGAACGGTACACGGTGCGCAACGAGTCCGACGACCACCAACTGCTGCTGGGCCTCAACTCGCCGCAGTGGCGGAGCTGGGCCAGGGCGGCGCAGGACTGGCAGGACGCGGACAAGCAGGGGGAGCAGCCGGAGGCGATCTCCGAGCGCGTCGTCACCCGCGCGGACCTCGCGACGGGCGAGACCTGGCTGACGACGAGCTTCCTCGGCGGCTCCTCCGACGCCCGGGTCGAGGTCGGCATCGACGGACGGAAGCCGCAGGTCGCGAAGCACACCCAGCCCGGCAGGGGAGAGGCGCTGGCGAAGGGATGGGAGTACACGGACCCGTACACCGCCTCGCAGAACCTGCGCACCTCCGGCAGCGTCGGCCGGACCAGCTCGCACCTGTGGCGGGTCGAGGTGCCCTCCGACCTCGACCTCGGCACCCACACGGCCGAGGTCAGGGGCACGGACCGCTACGGGCGCGAGTTCACCGAGACCCTGCGCTTCACCGTCGTCGAGGACGAGGAGGCGGCGGCCGCCTCGCGGAGGACGCTGGCCGAGGACGGCCACGACACCGCGGTGGAGTCCCGGGTCATCGACCGTCCGGGTCTCGACTCCCAGGAGGCTCTCAGGGCAGGGCGGTGAAGGCCGTCGCGAACTCCGGGGCGACGTCGGTGAGGGTGGGCGGCTGACACCAGTCGGCGCCGACCGGGATCGCGGAGGCGTGGGCGTCGAGGATCGCCAGGGACAGGGCATCGGCGGCGGCCTGCCCGATGTCGACGAGGGCGCGGGTGGACGCGGCCGGCTCCTCGGGCAGTGCCACCTGCGAGGTGGCGACCGCGAAGACGGTGTCCCCGTCGTAGAGCGTGTGCGAGGGTCGCACGGCCCGGGCGATGCCGGCGTGCGCGGTCTGGGCCAGCCGGTGCGCTTGCGCCGAGTCGAGGCGGGCGTTGGTGGCCACGATCGCGATCGTCGTGTTCTTCGCCGCGGCGTCCCCGAGCGGAGCCGGAAGCGCCTTGATCCGCGGCAGGTCGAGACCGAGCTCGGCGAGGAGGGGACGGGCCCACAGCTCGCCTGCGGCGGTTCCCGGCCCGGTCGTTCCCGGCCCGGTCGTCGTCCCAATGCTGCCGAACGGGTTCGCGGCCACGAGGGCGGCGACCCGGACGCCGCCGGGCAGGCCGAGCGCGAACGATCCGAGACCGCCGCGCAGGCTCTGCAGTCCCGAGCGCGCCCCGGTGCCGGCGCCGAGGCTGCCCCTGACCTCCGCGGTCGCCTGCGCCAGCGCCGACCGTGCGGCCTCGGCCCCCTCGGCCTCGCTCGGCGGGGCGAGCGGACCGCCGCCGCGGCCGAGGTCGTAGATCGCGGCGGCCGGGACGATGGGAACGACGACCCCGGGCAGGCCGGGGGCGGGGAAGCCCCGACCCACCTCGGCGAGGGCCGTCACGACCCCGGACACCGAGCGCAGGCCCAGGGCGGAGCCGCCGGTGAGGACGATCGCATCGGCACCCTGGGTGTGGGTGCCGGGAGCGATGACATCCGTCTCATGGGTGGCCGGGCCGCCGCCGCGGACGTCGACGGCGACCGTGGAGCCGCGGGGCGGCAGGAGCACGGTGACTCCGGTCAGCCGGTCCCGGACGCACTCACCGGCATGGCCGAGGGCGATCCCGGGTACCTCGAGGATCCCGCGGCCGCGGATCGGCCCGATCATCATCGGCTCTGCTCCGGCCGGGTCATCGGCCCTGCACCCAGGCCTCCACCTCGGCGCGGGTGCGGGGGAATCCGGCCGAGAGGTTCTCGACCCCGTCGGCGGTGACGAGGACGTCGTCCTCGATGCGCACCCCGATGCCCCGGTACTCGGGCGGCAGGAGCAGGTCCTCGGCCTTGAAGTACAGGCCCGGTTCGATGGTGAAGACCATGCCCGGGCGCAGGTGGGCGTCGAGGTACATCTCGGCTCGCGCCTGCGCGCAGTCATGGACGTCGAGGCCGAGGTGGTGGCTGGTGCCGTGGACCATCCACCGGCGGTGGTGCTGGCCCTCCGGGGACAGGGCCTCGGCGGCCGGCACCGGCAGGATCCCGAATTCGTCGAGGCGGACCGCGATGACCTCCATCGCCGCCTCGTGCACCTCCCGGAACCGGACCGGCCGGCTGACGTGCTCGGCCGCGACCGCGAAGGCGGCGTCGGCGGCCTCGAGCACGGTGTCATAGACCTTCGCCTGGACCTCGGTGAACGTGCCCGACACGGGCAGGGTGCGGGTGATGTCGGCGGTGTAGAGGGAATCGGCCTCGGCACCGGCGTCGACGAGGACGAGATCGCCGTCGCGGACGGGGCCGTCGTTGCGGATCCAGTGCAGAGTGCAGGCGTGGTTGCCGGAGGCCGCGATCGTGTCGTAACCGACCCCGTTGCCGTCGCTGCGTGCGGCGGTCTCGAAGGCCGTCTCGATGACGCGTTCGCCCCGCTCGTGCGCGAGCGCCTCGGGCAGCGACCTGACCACGTTGTCGAAGCCGGCCCGGGTGACGGCGACGGCCTCGCGCAGCTGCCCGATCTCGTGCTCGTCCTTGATCAGGCGCAGCTCCGAGAGCATCTGGGCGAGCTCGGCGTCCCCGGCCAGGGAGATCTCCATGTCGGCCTGGACCTGGGTCCGGGCGAGGTCGATGACGGAATCGATGCGGGCGTCGGCCGCACGCACCAGGCGCACGGAGATCGCGCCCAGGTCCTTGGTGATCACGTCGTCGACGGTGGCCGAGCTCGCGGTCGGGATGCCGGTCATCGTCGACATCGCCTCGAGGTCGGCGCGCGGTCCGACCCAGTACTCGCCGTAGCGGGAGTCGGAGAAGAACTCGACGGTGTCGGCGCCGGCGCGGGGTCGGAAGTAGAGGGTGACCGAGTGGGTGTCGTCCTCGGGCTCGAACACGAGCACCGCGTCGGGTTCGGAGTCGGTCTCGAGACCGGTGAGGTGGATGAACGCCGAATGCGCCCGGAACCGGTAGTCGGTGTCGTTCGAGCGGACCTTGAGGGACCCGGCGGGAATGACGAGGCGCTCACCGGGGAACGCGGCCGAGACCTGGGCGCGGCGGGCGGGGGTGAAGCCGGCGGCGGCCAGCGCCTCGGCGTTGAGCGGGGTGCGGTCCCAGCCGGTGGCCACGAAGTCCCGGAAGGCCCTGGAATCGGGACGGTGGGAGCGGTTGTTGACGCGATCCTCCAGCGGCTGCGACACGGTCGAGCCGGGGGCGGGAGCAGCTGCCGTCCCGGTGCCGGGAGCAGCTGTCGTCTCGGGGGTGATGGGGGTCGACGCTGGTGCGGAAGCGGGGTCAAGGGGATCAGTCATGCCTCCATCATAGGCATCGGCACGGCGGCGGGCCCACCGAGGAGGCCACCGCCTGCCTCGGCGGATAGACTGGAGACCATGGTCATCGATCTCCATGCGCATACGGCGTTCTCCGATGGGACTCAGAGTCCATCCGAACTCATCTCCGAAGCGTCGATGGAGGGGATCGACGTTCTCGGGATCACCGACCATGACACCACCGCCGGTTGGGCTCCGGCGGAGGAGGCCGCCCGGGTCTACGGGCTGGGACTGGTCCGCGGGATGGAGATCTCATGCAGGCACGAGGGGATCAGCGTCCACATCCTCTCCTACCTCCACGACCCCTACAACACGGGGCTGGCCGACGTCGTCGAGGAGACGCGCCGCTCCCGCCTCGACCGCACCCACCTGATCATCGAGAGGCTGGCCGAGGACTATCCGATCGACATGGACGCCGTCCTCTCGGTCTCCGGCGAGGACGCCACGATCGGGCGGCCGCACATCGCCGATGCGCTGGTGGCGGCCGGCATCGTCGAGACGCGATCCGATGCCTTCGCCTCGATCCTGTCCAGCCGCGGCAAGTACCACGTCACCCTGCCGACCATCGACCCGCTGACCGCGATCCGGCTGATCCGGGAGGCCGGCGGCGTGTCGGTCTTCGCCCACCCCCGTGCCGCGATGCGCGGACTCGTCGTCTCCGACCAGGCGATGCGGCTCTTCATCGAGGCGGGCCTCGACGGGCTCGAGGTCGACCACCGGGACAACCCTCCCGCCGAGCGGGAGTCGATGCGCCGGCTGGCCCAGGAGCACGACCTCATCGTCACCGGCTCGAGCGACTACCACGGGACCGGCAAGCCCAACCGCCTCGGCGAGCATGCGACCTCGCAGCGGATGCTCGACAAGCTCATCGACCGCGCCGCGACGCGACCGGGAGGCGTCGACTTCATCCAGGGCTGAGGCCCGCCTGCCCCTTTCGGACCAGACACGACTCCGGACCAGAAGAGGCCCGCCGCTCCCGATCGGGGAGTGGCGGGCCTCTGAGTCGGCCGTGGTGATCGGCGGGTCTACTCCGCGCTCGGCGCGGACTCCCCGGCGGGCGATTTGTCCGTGTGGGCGCGGGAGGCGCGGCCGACGGGCTTGCCGCCGCGGGTCCGCTTCCGCTCGCGGTTGCGGCGGGTCCGCTTCTGGGCGGTCCCATCGCCTGTCTCGTCGCCGTGGGCGCCCGACTCCGAGGACCGGGACCGGTTCCCGTCGGGGGACGAGGTGCCGCGGCGACGTTCGCGCCGCTTCTCCTCCGCGGCCTGAGAGTCCTCGCCGGCCGCCTCCTGCTGCCGGGGGAGGCGGCCCTTGGTGCCCTTGGGGATGCCGAGGTCGGCGAAGAAGTGGGGAGAGGTGGAGTAGGTCTCGGCCGGCTCGTCATGGTCGAGGCCCAGAGCCTTGTTGATCAGACGCCACCGGTGCATGTCGTCCCAGTCGACGAAGGTCACGGCGACGCCGGAGTTGCCCGCCCGTCCGGTCCGCCCGATGCGGTGGACGTAGGTCTTCTCGTCGTCCGGGCACTGGAAGTTGACCACGTGCGTGACCTCGTCGATGTCGATGCCGCGGGCGGCGACATCGGTCGCGACGAGGACGTCGATGTGACCATCGCGGAACGACTTCAGCGCCCGCTCGCGCTGGACCTGGCCGAGATCGCCGTGGAGGGCGCCGACCTGGAAGCCGCGATCGGTGAGCTCCGCGGCGAGCTTGTCGGCGGTGCGCTTCGTCCGGGTGAAGATGATGGTGCGTCCGCGCCCCTCGGCCTGCAGCATCCGGGCGACGAGTTCGTCCTTGTCCATCGAGTGCGCGCGGTAGACGAACTGGGTGGTGTTCTTCCCCGTCTGGGACAGGTCGTCATGATCGTGGGCGCGGATGTGAGTGGGCCGATTCATGTAGCGGCGGGCCAGGGTGATCACCGCGCCGGGCATCGTCGCGGAGAAGAGCATCGTCTGGCGCTGCGCGGGCACCGCGTTGATGATCTTCTCGACGTCGGGCAGAAACCCGAGGTCGAGCATCTCATCGGCCTCGTCGAGGACGACGGTGTGGACCTTGTTGAGCTTGAGGACCTTGCGCCCGTAGAGGTCGAGCAGTCGTCCGGGGGTGCCGACGACGACGTCGACTCCGGTCTTGAGCGCATTGATCTGCGGTTCGAAGTCCTTGCCGCCGTAGATCGTGATGATCTCGATGTTGCGCTGGGTCGAGGCGGTGACGAGGTCGGCGGCGACCTGCTTGGCCAGTTCGCGGGTGGGGACGACGACGAGGGCCTGGGGGAGGCGGAGGTCGGTGCCCGACTCGGCCTCGTCCCGGCCGACCACCCGCTGGAGCAGGGGGATGCCGAAGCCCAGCGTCTTGCCGGTGCCGGTCTTGGCCTGGCCGATGATGTCGGCACCCGACAGCGCCACCGGAAGTGTCATGGTCTGGATCGGGAACGGGTGGGTGATCCCGGCGGAGGCCAATGCGGCCACGATCGGTCCCGAGACCCCGAGTTCCGCGAAATCCGCTTCTGTCTGCGCCATGTGTGTAACTCCTTTTAGCGCATTCGCGCTCGTCATGGTCGTGAACCGGTACTCTTGGCTTATGCCCGATTCTGCCCCTTTGGCCGGTAAAGATGCTGCAACGAACAATGCTGCGACGCTCGCGCTCCTGGCGTTCGGCGAGCTCACTGCCTTCGAGGAGATGGCGACCAACGCCACCTCCGCTGCGCACTTGGACGACAAGGTCGTCCTGGCGCGGTTGGCCTCGCAGTCATTCGCGAACTTCGAACAGCTCTCCCAGCACATCAGGCGGTTGGGCCAGGATGTGGTCGAGCTGTGCCAGCACTTCGAACCGACCTTCACCGTGCTGGCCGAAAGGACTCGTCCTCGTGACTGGCACGAGAGTCTCATGAAGGGATTCGTCTTCGACGGAATCATGAACGATTTGTACCGCACGGCCGTGGTCGAGCTCGACGAGCCCGGATACAGCCTGGCAATTGCCATTCTCGATGATACACGTGCGGCCGAATATGTCGGCAATCGCCTGACCGAGGACGTGGCCGCCGACACCCAGCTGGCATCGCGTCTGGCCCTGTGGGGACGCAAGCTCGTGGCCGAGACCCTGGGTCGGGCCCGGAACATCCTCACCGATCCCGTCCTCGGCATCGATGAGGCGGTCGTGGTCGAGGCGATCCCCGCGGTGACGGCCAACCACTCGAAGCGGATGTCGGCGCTCGGGCTCGTCGCCTAGACGCCGGCGGAGACGAGTCGGCGGGCGGGACGTCGATGCCCGGCCGAAGGATCGGCGGCGTGACGACATCCAGCCCGCGGACTCGGCCCGGACGTGCTCAGATCGCGCCGAAGCCGACCCGGCGCACCGATTCGCTGCCCAGCTCCACGTAGCCGAGTGCGGATGCGGGCACCAGCACCTGGCGGCCCTTGTTGTCGTTGAAGGTGAGCAGGGACTCCGCTCGGACGGATTCGTCGATGCGGGCCGCGAGGTCCGCGGCGCTCTCGTCCGTGTCGAGGACGATCTCACGTGGGGAGTGCTTGACGCCGATCTTGATTTCCATTGTTCTCCTTGCAGGATCTTCTCCGAGTGCGCGGCTCACACCCGTGGCCGTCCTCAGCTTAACGTCAGCGACTCCGTGTTTTCTTCCGCACCGCGCCGGCCGGGTTCGCGCCGCGGCGCGGGATTGCCCCTCACTTGGTCGCGAAGGACTGCAGCCCGGCCCAGCTCAGCTGGGTGAGGAGGGAGACCGTTGCATCGATGTCGACGTCGTTCGACGACTCGATCTGCTTGATGACGACCTCGGCGGTGCCGATGAGAGTCCGGCACAGCAGGCGCGCCTCGGCGTCGTTGAGGTCCGTGAAGCTCTGCAGCGCGTCGACGATGTTCGAGGCCGACTGCTCGCGCAGGGCGCGGATGCGCGCCTGCGCCTCCGGCTCGTAGACGTCGGAGTTGAACAGGATGACGAATTCCTCGCGATGCGAGATGACGAAGTCGAAATAGGCGCGATAGGTCGCCCGGACCCGTTCATGCGGATCGGTCGTCGACTCCAGGGCCGTCTGGACCGAGGAGTTGAGATGAGTGGCGGAGGCGTCGATGAGCGCGAGATACAGCTCCTGCTTCGACGCGAAATGCTGGTACAGGACCGGTTTCGACACACCGGCGGCCTCGGCGATCATATCCATCGAGGTGGTCCGGTATCCGCGCGTGGCGAAGACCGAACGTGCCACGCTGACCAACTGGTCGCGACGCTGCTCACGGGGCAATCTCTGCTGGGGACTCGACATTCCTCAATGCTACGCGAAGAACCGGCCGCGACCCGGATCCCACGCGCGTATCCAAGCGATCGAGCACGCACGGACAACCGGTCCGGCGGGGAGGGGACCCGGACGCCTCGAGTCGTGTCCATGGCTCGTGATGGAATACGGATATGGATGAAATGGCCCAGGCGACCTCGGCGAAGCTGCTCGCGCGTGAGTCGGTGACGATCATCGGTCGTCCGGGGACGGGCAAGACGACCCTGCTCGAAGCCGTCTACGCCCGGCTCGTGCGCGCCATCGACCCCGCCTCGGTGCTCGTGCTGACCCCCAACCGCGCCCACGCAGGCGACCTGCGTGATCGGCTCCCGGTGCCCGCCGAGGCCGTGCTCGCCTCCGCGCCGGCCCGCAGCATCTCCTCGTTCGCCTTCGGCATCGCCCGCGCCGCCCACAGCGCGCGCACCGGGGACGATCTCGCGTTCGTCTCCGGAGCCGACCAGGACGTGTTCCTCGCCGACCTCCTCGCCGGACACGAGCTCGGGCGCGGCCGCACACCGGCCTGGCCGCCCGAGATCACCGCCGAGGTTCGCGCGACCTCCGCGTTCCGGACCGAGGTCCGCGATGCCCTCAACCGGATCATGGAGTTCGACTTCGGGGTCAGGGTGCCGCCTCCGGTGGGGGAGGAGCGCGAGCTGGTCTTCGACGCCGGACGCAGTGCGCTGCAGCGGGTCCTGACCCTCCACGCGGATCCGCGCTGGCAGGCCCTGGCCCAGGTCCTCGACGAGTACCTGGGCATCATGAGCATGCCCGGCTACGGCGGCGTCGACTCCGCCACCGTCCTCGCCCGCGCCGCCTTCGAGGTGCTGCGCGAACCCGCCGAGGTGACCGCCGGCAGGCCGTGGTCCTTCTCCCCGGACATCGTTCCCTCAGTCATCCTCGCCGACGCCGTGCAGGACTTCCCCGCCGCGAGCTGGGGGCTGCTGGAGCAGCTGCGGGAGCGCGGCTGTGCCCTGGCCCTGTTCGGCGCCCCGGAGACCGTGACCGGACGATTCCACGGCGCCGATGCCTCGATCCTCGACCGCAGCTCGCGCAGCGCGAGCTTCGAGACCCTCGTGCTCAGCGACGTCACGGGCGTCGCCCCCGGGCTCGTCGACACCTGTGATGACTTCGCTCGTCGCATCACCACCCGCTGGGGACTCGGCCACATCCCGCGGCAGGGACGCACGATGCCGAGCCCCGAGGCCCCGGGACCGGAGGTGGAGACCCACGTGTTCGAGAGTCCCGCCTCGGGACACCGCTACCTGGCCAGGCGGGTGGCCGCCTACGTCGACGCGGGCCACTCCTGGTCGGATGTGGCCGTCGTCTGCCGGAACACCTCGACGGCGCGGGTGCTCGCAGGCGAACTGCGGGCCTCCGGACTCGTCACCGAGCACATCGTGTCGGCGCTGAGCGTCGATCCGGCGACCGCGCCGCTGCTGCGGCTGCTCGAGCGGACTCCGGACTTCGACGACGACGCGTCCATCGCCGAGCTGGCCCTGTCCCTGGCAGGCAGCGTCTATGTGCGCCTCGACCCGGTGCAGCTGCGACGATTCCGTCGGCTGGTGCGGAAACGGCACCCGGCCGTCAGCAGCGACGCCTCCCTGGCCGCGGCCCTGCGCAGCGGGTCCCCCAACTCGGGCATCCCCGGCCTCGACACGATCACCCGCATGCTCACCGCCGCCCGGGACAACAGCTCCGCCGACCCCCACCAGGCGCTGTGGGCGATCTGGGAGGCTGCCGGGGTGGCCGAGCGCTGGCAGGCCGAGGCCCTGCGCGACCCCGAGGCCGACGCCAATGCGCACCTCGACGCGGTGCTGCGGCTGTTCACCCTGGCGGAGAAGATCGCCGAGAGGGGAGGGTTCACCGCCCGCTCCTTCGCCGGCATCGTCGCCGAGCAGGACATCGCTCAGGACTCCCTGGCCGCCACCGCCGGCTTCGACGACCGCGTCCACGTCGGCACGCCCGCCTCCCTGGCCCATCGTCGCTTCCCCCTGGTCATCGTCGCCGAGGTCAATGAGGGCGTGTGGCCCAACCCGAAGCTGCGCGGGGGAATCCTCGGACTGGCCGACCTCGCCGCGGTGCTCGAGTCCGGGACCACGGTGACCGCGGACCCCGGATACCATTCCCACGCCCGGCGGACGAACCTGCGCGAGGAGGGGGAGCTGTTCTACACCGCGCTGAGCCGTGCCGACGACCGCGTGGTGGTGACCGCGATCGCCGACGACCAGAGCAGCCCTTCACCCTTCTTCGACATGCTCGCGGCGCGGACCGCGACCGGAGCCGACGGCGACGGCCATGCCTTCACCCACGAGGACGACCTGCCGCCGCTCAGCGGCCAGGAGATGGCGGCCCACGCCCGCGCCCGGCTGCTGCAGGCGGCAGCCGACCAGGACGAGCCCGATGCGCAGACGAAGCCGTGGGCCCAACTGCTGCGGGCGCTCAGCGACACGAGCAGCGACATCGCGGGCCCCGACGCATGGAGAGAGGCCGAGGACCTCAGCACGCACGATCCCCTCTACACCGACGAGGACGTGGTCGGGGTCTCACCGTCCCAGGTCGAGACCTTCTCCAACTGCTCTCTGCGCTGGTTCCTCACCCGCAACGGCGGCGACCGCCCCGGAACGGTGGCCCAGAGCCTCGGCACGATCCTGCACGCGGCCGCCGAGCGCTTCCCCCAGGGACCGACGTCGGCGATCCGGGACTTCGTCGAGTCCGAGTTCGCGACCCTCGACTACGCCGCCGACTGGGAGCGGACCCGCGACCACGACCTGGCGATGTCGATGGTCGACCGCCTCGGCGACTACATCAGCAACGCTCCCGACCAGGTCGTCGGGGTCGAGGCCCAGGTGTATGCGACCGGCGTGGACGACGAGGGACGGGAGTGGAAGGTGACCGGCCGGCTCGATCGGATCGAGACCGCCGCCGAGGGCGTGCGCATCGTCGACTTCAAGACCGGGAAGAACGTCGAAGCGGCAGACGACATGTCCCGTCACCCGCAGCTGGGCGTATATCAGGAGGCGATCAACTCGGGCACCATCACCCTGGCGGACGGCCGGGTCATCGACGCCCAGGCCTTCGGCGCCGAACTCGTCTACCTGCGCAGGTCCTCGAAGACCGTCAGGGAGCAGCCGGCGCTGGAGATGGACACCGACCCGGACTGGGCGAGGAATCTGCTGGGGGAGGTCTCCACCGGCATGCGCTCGGCCCGGTTCCCCGCCGTCGTCGACCCGCACAACTGCCGCAGCTGCCCCGTCCGCTCCTCCTGCCCGGCGGTGGGACCACGACTCATGGAAGAGGCCTGATGCCGTTCACAGCCGACGAACTCGCGCGCCTGACCGCGGCCGATCCCGCTCAGGCGTTTCCGCCCAGCCCCGAGCAGAGACTCATCATCGAGGCCGAGCCGGACGTGTCGATGAAGGTGACCGCGGGTGCCGGGTCGGGGAAGACGACGGTGATCTCCCAACGCGTGGTGTGGCTGGTCGCCAATGGCCACGTGGCCCCGGAGGAGATCC
>JAPSIC010000037.1 GCA_031179165.1 Brevibacterium sp. | reverse complement strand
CGATGAGGGCTTCTCGGCATGGACTCACAACCACCTCGCCAAGGACGAGCTGACGCAGATCTCTGCGCTTCTCGGCACGACCAAGGGCAGGGCCAAGCGACGGGTCTCAACGGCGATGACTCTCGTGTTCGGACTCCCCGAGTTCTGTCGACGAGTTCGGGATGGCGAGTTCACGACGGCTCATGCAGAAGTCGTCATGTACGCGTGCGACACCCTCGCGATGCGTCACCTGCCCGTCGTGGATCGTTACCTCAAGCTGCGGCGGGCCGACGTCACGTGTGAGACATTGAAACGCACCCTGCTGCAGGAGATCATGGTCATCCAGCCACCCGAGGATCGCTACAAGGAAGCCGCTCAGCGCCGTCGAGTCGACATCGACAATAGAAGCGACGGGAGCTCGTGCCTGCTGGTGAACGGTCCCACCCTGGAGATCAACGCCTGCTACCAGCGGGTGCGGGCCATGGCCAAGGCCGTGTACTCGAACCAGGCCCTTGCCTTCGGACTGCCACCCGGCACGGACATCGTCGACGACCGCGGAATCGACACGCTGATGTTCGACATCCTCACCCGGAGCCTGCCGACCCTGACCACGCGGGTCACTGTCGTCGATCCGGTGACGGGGGTGCCCCGCACCCACGACGAACCCTTCGACGCCGACTCCTGTACGACGAGTACGGCCGGAACCGACGGTCACGTGACTCATTGCTTCGCCTCTCCCGGCGGCAATGCCGAGGCAGAGGTCCTCTCCAGCGAGCTCGTGCTCACCCTGCCGACCAACGACTGGTGGATCTCACGACAGGGTGGGCTGATCGCGACCGTTCCCTTCATGACGGCTTACGGCAAATCGCAGCTGCCTGGTCAACTGCCCGACGGCTCACCGATTCCGGCCGAGACCGCACGCCGACTGGTCGGCAATTGCGGTTCCCTCCTCCGGGTCCTCACCGACCCCGCGAGTGGAACGCCACTCGATTCGAAGGCGCTGACGTACCGGATTCCTCGCAGCGTCCGCACCACGGTGACCAGCCAGTGGATGCTCTGCTCGACTCCGGGTTGCACCCGGCAAGCCGTGCACTCCGAGATCGATCACGTCGAGCCATTCAACCATGCCAACCCAGAGCTGGGAGGGACCACCAGTTTTGGGAACCTGCACCCATTGTGCCGGCAGTGCCATGCGCTCAAGACCGCCGGAACGTTCTCGGTGAGGATGCCCGAATCGGGAAGAGTCGAGTTCGCATTCGCCCAAGGTCTGCAGACGACGGTTTTCGCTCCGGATTCACCGATCGACGCCGCACAAGCCCTCCGCCTCTGGGAGATCGGGCAGAAGTGTGCGACATTCGAATGGACGCTGCCCCCACCAGGGAACGGGCCAGCTGACCACAGCGACAATCACCCGAGCACCGCAGTTGAACCTTCCGAGCAGAGCGGCGTCACCAATGCGGCGGCACCGGTGTCCGGTGCAATTCGCAGGATCGCGGAGCGCGCGGCTGAGAACTATCTTGCGCTCTACGGCCCGACCTACTCGGCGGATTGCTATCGGTTCTCAAGCGTTCGCCAGTATCGCTGGAAGTCAGCACGCCAGAGGGATGACTCCGCCTCCGAAGGCACCACTCTGTCTGGAGCTGCGTTCCGTGACCCCGTCAGACAATGTCAGGCACCGACGAGCAGGGTCCCCGACATCTGCGTCAGGCGTCGGACCACACGAACGATCCGGCACGGTGATGTCTTCGATGCCCCGGTCGTGGGCGCGGAGATAGTCGAGCACGATCCGCTGATCCTCATGGCGGCCAAAGGTTACAGAACCGATGGTTCGCCGCTGTTCTCAGCGTTCGCCCGAAACCGCCGAGAACAGCTGCTGTCCCACTCGGGAGACGACGAGTTGAGCCCGGATTCAACAGAGGGTCGCGCCGGCCGGATTCAGGATCGTCGACGAAACACTTCAGGTCGCTCCTACATCGACTGGGATCACAAGTTCGATGACGATCCGCCCCCGTTCTGACTCAAGTGATTCGATTCCTCCTCACCGGCAGTCAGGGCCGTGCGGATTCGCGTAGCAGTCATCGTCGACCAGATACCGGTGGAAGCGGTAGACGTCGATCTCAAGTTCGTTGCTGGCGACGTGGGCGTAGCCGTCGATGGGAAGCCAGGGACCACCGTCGACGGAGAACTCTCCGCTGAAGGTCGTGGTCATGACGACAGTCTTCGTGCCGGTCTCCTGAAAGTCGTGCCCGATCTGCGGTTCCTCACCGGGGAGGGGTTTTGATCCCTTCTTCGTAGTGGTGGCTCCGGTATTGTCTCCGAAATCCCAGTGGTGCTTCTCCGGGGTGACTTTGACCGTGACGGCATAGGTGAGGAGCGTCATGTCGATGTAGCTGGTGTCCGCGTCGGTCCAGAATGCCGCCGGCTTGCCGATGATCGCCCAGTCCTTGGGCCAAGCGTGGATGGTCGGGGCAGGAATGTCGAATGTCTGGAACTGCGATTCCGGGATCCGTGTCGGTGGTGCGGGACGTGCCGGGGTTCCACCGCCTCCACCTCCGCCGCCACCGCCGCCCCCATCGGGTGGGTCGTAGCAAAGATGCCCGGTGACTTCGAGGACGCAGTCCGGTAAGCCGGAACCGCCTCCGCCAGAACCGCCTCCTCCGCCGGATCCGCCGCCTCCGCCGCCTCTGCGGCCGTCGCCGTTTCCGCCGCCACCAGAACCGCCGCCTCCGCCGCCGGAGCCACCACCATCGTTACCGCCGCCTCCGCCGCCACCCGGAGGGCCAGTTGGGCCTCCGGGTACTTCCACGGAACAATTCCCTGAGTTTGCACCAACCCAAACGCACGCGTTAGCCGGTTTGGAAGTGAAGATAGTCCAGCACGATGCTAAGACTATCGCTAGGCTCAAGGCGAATACGCGTTTCAGGTGGTGCACGATTCGCCAATCAGAGATTGCTTTGAAACCTTCCAGGAGGACTCAAGCTCGACCAATGTGAACTCAAAATACGATTCCTCGGACCCCTTATTCTGTGCGATTGATCCGTCGCTATTGATGAAGTTGTAGGTGCTCGACGGGCTACATGCTTCAACTAGAACTTTTCGATTGTCCCGGGCAATGATTACCTGGGTTACCGAGAGTTCCTTGAGTGTGACTTCGCCTTCGAAGCCCATTTCTTCTTTGATCAAGGTGGTAGACGATTCCTCCACTTCGACGAGACTATCCCCAGTCGTCACCAGGTCTACGCCAGTGATCTTCTTGCCCCCAGATCGGTAAAGCTCGTTAGTGAACAAGATGTAACCATCCAGGCCCACCAGAGCCCCCTCAACCGCTTCCTTCTCCTCGGCACTGAGGTCCAGGTCGGTTTCATAGGGTGGCACGGTGGGAGTCGGCTGGGACGCCGGAGCTGGCAGAGTCGACGTGGGTGCAGCCACGGGGGAGTTGTCGTCGCAGCCCGACAGCGTCAGTGCCAGCACCATAGTCAAGGCAGCAGCAGATCCCCGTGCGAACAGCCTCGGGCAGAGTGCAAACGTCATTCCACGCCTCTGTGGTCAGATCTCTGGCACCGACTGGGCGTCTCGCGCCCAGGCGCCGGTGCCCGGAAAGCTCACAATATGCGAGAACGCTCCGTTTGAGAACTGGCGAAGTTCAATCTGTGGATAACTCGAACATGAGTCCGCAGAATACTGCCGGTCGAATCCTGCGGTGGTCGCGATCTGCTCGGCGTTCGCAGCTTTCGCGATCTGCTCGACGTCTGCGCCGTTCGCGATCTACTCGTTGCCCGCGTCCTTCGCGGCGTTCCCGATCATCCGCAGACATCCGCCGCCGAAACCGTCGGCGAAAGAGCTCAGTGCTACTCGATAGAGCTCTGCGCTACTTCTTCGCGGCCTTCGCGGCCGCCTTCTGCTGCTTCTTGAACGCCCGGACCTCCTGCAAGGTGTCCTCATCGGTGACATCAGCGATCGAGCGACGGCTTCCGTCGGCCCCGTAGTCACCGGCAGCCTCACGCCAACCCTCGGAATCGAGGCCGAACTGCTTGCCCAGCAGCGCCAAGAAGATCTTCGCCTTCTGCTCACCGAAGCCGGGCAGCTTCTTCAGCCGCTTGAGCACCTCGGCGCCCGAGGGGTTCCCGGAGGTCCAGATCGCCGCGGTATCCCCGTCGTACTCCTCGACGATCTCGGCCGCGAGCTTCTGCACCCTGGCAGCCATCGATTTGGGGAACCGATGCACGGCAGGCTTCTCCGCGAACTTCTCGAGGAACTCGTCCGGATTCATCTCCGAGATCTCGGCGACATCGAGCTTGCCCAAGCGCTCGGCCAACTTATGGGGACCGGCGAACGCCACCTCCATCGGCACCTGCTGGTCGAGCAGCATCCCCATCAGCAGAGCGAACGGATCATCGGCGAGGAGCGCATCGGACTTCGGGACACCTGAGAGGAAAACTGAACTCATGGCACCCATACTGGCACGTCTTCGCTACCATCGCCTCATGATCTGTCCATGTTCCGGGATGCCGCCGGGCACCGAGTACGACCGCTGCTGTCGCCCCGCACTCGACGGAGAGGTCTGGCCCTCGACTGCCGAGGCGCTCATGCGCTCCCGCTACAGTGCCTTCGTGATGAGGAACGAGGACCATCTCTTCCGCACCTGGCACGCGAGAACACGACCGCGCGATCTCGGGATCGATGCTCAGACGCAGTGGCTCGGGCTCGAAGTCCTCGGCACCTCCGGGGGAGGAGCAGACGATTCCGAGGGAACGGTGCGCTTCCGTGCCAGGTACCGCGATCACCTCGGCGATCATGTGCTGGAGGAGAACTCCTCGTTCGTCCGCCGCGCCGGCAGGTGGGTGTACCTGGAAGCGATCGACGGCTGATCGATCCTGGCCCAACAGCGAGATCCCTGCACCTGGGAACAACTCACCTCGAAATGGCATCTGCAGATCGCGACCGCGTATTCTTATGATCTGGGCAATCAAAGGAGACTCAATGGGCCAGGCCTACCACGCCGATTCGACCGAACTCACCGACAAAGAGATCCTCACCTGGGATGCCTTCGGCACCTCAGCCAGAGAATTGGCGCAGACCATTGCCGACTCCGATTACGATCCTGAGATCGTCATCGCCATCGCTCGCGGTGGGCTCCTCCCGGCCGGCGCTCTCGCCTACGCCCTGGGCCTCAAACTCTCCGACGCCATCAACGTCGAGTTCTACACCGATGTGCACGAAACCCTGCCCGACCCCATCCTCTTGGCCCCGATGCTCGACATCGAAGCGATCAAGGGCAAGAAGCTCCTCGTCGTCGATGACGTGGCCGACTCCGGCCGGACCCTGGCGCTCGTCCTCGAACTGCTCAAGAAGCACGGCGCCGAGGCCCAATCAGCCGTGATCTACTCGAAGTCCGCATCCATCATCGAACCCGACTTCATCTGGAAGCGCACCGACCAGTGGATCGTCTTCCCGTGGTCCGCCGAGCCCCCGGTCGAACCCTCCAAGTAGTCTCATGGACACCTGGCGGGACATCAAGGCCCCGTGCGGGAGGGTCCGGGCCTACCGCGACGGCCAGGTGATCCGCGCCCGGGGCATCCGCTACGCCCGGGCGGAGCGCTTCGGCCCGCCGGTCGACGAAGGGGGCCCCGCCTTCATCGACGGCTTCGCCCCCGGCCCGGCGTGTCCGCAGCCGAAGCGCGACCCGAACGCGGAGATGAGCTTCGACCAGATCGGCGATCTGCCGATGAGCGAGGACTGCCTGCGCGTGAGCGTGACGATGCCGCTCGAGCCGGAACCGACGCAGGACGGGCCGTCCCTACCGGTCCTCGTCTGGATCCACGGCGGAGCCTATGTCGCCGGGGCCGGGGACGCCGAGATCTACGATCCCCGCGTCCTCGTCGAGGAGCAGAAGCTCGTCGTCGTCTCCGTCACCTACCGCCTCGGCGTGCTCGGCTACCTCGGCACCGGACAGCCGGAACACTCGAACCTCGGCCTGCTCGACCAGATCTCCGCTCTGCGCTGGGTGCAGCGCAATATCGCGGCGTTCGGCGGAGATCCCAACAACGTCACCATCGCCGGTCAGAGCGCCGGGGGAGATGCGTGCGCCCACCTGATGATCGCCGACGCGACCGACGGGCTCTTCTCGCGCGTGATCATGGCCTCGCCTCCCCTGGGTCTGTCGGGCGGCACCGAATCGATGAACTGGGCAATGGCGAAGGTTGCTCGGAGGATCGACCCCGATGCGTCGATCGAGGACATCCTCAAGGCCCAGGAGGAAGTCCACAGGGCCGCCCTGGTCGGCGGACTCCACGCCGGCATGTGCTTCGGCGTCCATTACGGCGCCTACCCTCTGCCGCCGAAGTCGGAGACCGGTGACGCCTGGTCACACGCGGCTCGCAGGTACGACATCCTCATGACCCGCACCGAACGGGAGATCGCCTTCTTCGCCGGATTCGTCCCCGCCCTGCGCCGTCTCCACCACGGCCACGTCACCCTCCCGATGGTCGAGTCGCTCATCTCCGGCATCACCTCGGCGGTCTACACCCGTGCCGGCAAGGAATTCTACGACCGACACCGGATGGCCGGGGGACAGGGCGCCCGACTCCTCATCGTCTCCCGCGGCGACGGCAGCTTCTTCGACGCCGCCCATTCCGGGGACCTCCCGCTCATCTTCCCCGGCGCCATCTGGCGCCAGACGTTCCTCGACTACGGGGAGATGGCGGGACTGGCAGGCCCGGAGCTGCGCTCGATCTGGGGTCGGTTCGCCCACCTCGGCGTGCTGCCGCGACTTCCGGTGCCCGGCCTCATCGACATCCTCGGCTGATCCGCACGCCTCCTCGGCTAGATTGGTGCCATGGACGTGCAACAGGTCTCCGCTGCCCGGATGCTCTCGCTCGGTCTCGTGCCGTCGGAGGAGATGAGACCCGCCGAGGTGGTTCGGGCCCTGGGCTGCATGCAGGCGCAGGCGCTGGGCGGTGCTCTCGTCTCGATCGCGATGCGGACCGGGAATGAGTCCCTCGACGAGGTGCGCGCGGCCTTCGACACCGGAGCGATCGTGCGCACGTGGACGCAGCGCGGCACCATCCACTTCGCCGCGGCCGAGGACGTCGGGTGGATCCTCGGACTGACCGCCGAGCGGATCATGAAGGCGGACGCGAGACGACGCGACTACTTCGGCGTCGACGAGGCGATGCTCGACTCGGCGGCCCAGATCGCAGAGGACGCCATCGGCGAACGCGGACCGCTGAGCCGCGACGAACTGCTCGAGGCCTTCGCACCACTGGTCGCCGGAGGCCGCGAAGGCGAGGAGTACGGCCGCCAACGCTACCTGCTGACCACCCTGTCGATGCGGGGCATCATCGTCCAGGGCCCGTTCCTCGACGGCAAGGACGAACTGCGATTCGCCCTCGCCTCCACCTGGATCACCAACCCCGTCCGGCTTGACCCCGGCGAAGCCCTCATCGAGTGGCTGCGCCGCTACGTCCTCAGCCACGGACCCGTGACCCTCGATGACGCCGCCAGGTGGACGGGCCTGCCGAAGACCCAGTGCCGGATGGCCATTCACAGCAGCGTCGAGCAGGGAGACCTCGTGAGCACGACGATCGACGAGCGGGAGTTCTTCCACGCCCCGGACCTCGAGGACCGACTGTCCGATCATGACACTGACGCGAGGGGGCTGTTCCTGCTGCCGGGCTTCGACGAGCTCATCCTCGGCTACAAGGATCGCAGCTTCACCCTGCACCCGGCCCATGAGAAGGCCGTCGTGCCCGGCGGCAACGGCATGTTCAAGAACACCGTCGTCCAGGACACCACGGTCCGCGCCACCTGGAAGAGGAGCTCCCGGAAGACGGGACCACTGCTCCTCGTCGAGCCGCTGGAGGGGGAGACCGTCGACGTCGACCAGGCGGAGGAGACCGCGCGACGGCACCCGGCCTTCGTGCGGGTGTGAGGACGACGTGCGCTTCGGGATCATCGTCAACCCGCGCCATCGCCGCAGCGCCCTCGCCTATGCGGTGCTGGCCCGGCACCTGCAGTCGCAGGCGGTGAGATACCGGACCACGACCACGACCCGTGCCTGGCCGGGCAGGCGGCAGGCGCGCGAACTCGTCGACTGGGGCGCGGACCTCCTCATCGTCTTCGGCGGCGACGGCACGGTGCGCGCCATCGCCGCGGAGCTCACCGGCACGAAGGTGCCCGTGCTCGTCGTCCCGACCGGAACCGCCAACGTCCTGGTCCGGCACCTGCGCCGCCACCACCTCGGCGAAGACACGGTGCGGGTGCCCGTCAACGAAGCCGAGTACGTCGATGCCGACGGACACCGTCGACGCGAGGTGTTCATCTCGATGGCCGGCATCGGGGGAGACGCCGAGGCGGTGGCCGGGAAGAACGTCGTGCCCGGGATCCTCGGCTACCTGTGGGGCGGGCTGCGGGCCCTCTTCTCACCGGGAGTGCATGCGCAAACCGCGACGATTCCCGAGTCGAGCTGCTGGTCGATCATGGCCTCGAAGGTCTCGCACCCGGCCGGCCCGATCGCGGTCTTCCCACGCGCCGAGGCGACCGCAGACGAATTCGAGTTCCTCGCCGTCCGGTTCGAGCGCGAGCCCGTGACCGCCGTGTCGCGGGCCGAGCGACTGCGTGGGTGGGCTCGGGTCGTTCGCGACGGACTGGCCGGCACCCCCGAGCGCAACCCGGCGATGGACTACTGGATGGGTTCTCGGCTGCACATCACCCTCGACGACACCGCGCCCGTGCACCTCGACGGCGACAGCATCGGCGACTGCCGGGAGCTCAGCGTGCGGGCCGGGACCGAGCGGCTTCTGCTCATCGTCCCCCGGCTCTGAGACCGACCTCGGTGAGGGACCACCGCCGAAGTCGAACGCTGCTGAGATCGAGCGCTGCTGTGCCCCTACCGCCGCCGACGGCGCGAGGTGCCGAAGAGACCCCGCGCGATCTCCCTGGCCGCGGTTCGGGTGAACTGCTTGAACGCCGAGGACCGGACTACCTGGGAGAAGATGTTCTCCTCGTCCTGCTTCGGCCCAGGCTCCCGGCGCTGAGATTCTCGGCGCCGGGCGGGCTCCTCGGGGAAGTCAACCCGCGCGGACTCGGCCGATCGGGCCTCCTCCTCGGAGGCCTGTGCGCCCTTCTCCAGTCGCGCGGTGAGGATCTCCCGCGCGGATTCGCGGTCCACGGCCTCGCCGTACTTCGCGAACTGGGGAGACGCCGTCACCGCGGCCCGGACCTCGTCCTCGCTCATCGGGCCGATCCTCGATTCGGGTGCCCGCATCCGGGTCGGCGCGACGGGAGTCGGGGCGCCGTCGGGATCCATCACGGTGACGACGGCCTCGCCGATCCCCAACGTGGTCAGCAGCTCCTCGAGGTCGAAGTCGGACTTCGGGAACGTCTGCACCGTCGCCCTCAGCGCCTTGGCGTCATTGGGGGTGTGGGCTCGCAGCTGGTGCTGGATGCGCGAGCCGAGCTGGGCGAGCACGTCGTCGGGCACATCCCCGGGGGTCTGGGTGACGAAGAAGATCCCCACGCCCTTGGACCGGATCAGGCGCACGGTCTGCGTCACCGACTGGAGGAAGGCCTTCGATGCGTCGGCGAAGAGCAGATGCGCTTCGTCGAAGAAGAACACGAGCGCGGGCTTGTCGGCATCGCCGACCTCGGGCAGGTCCTGGAACAGGTCCGCGAGCAGCCACATGAGGAAGGTCGAGAACAGGGCCGGGGACTGGCTGAGCTTCTGCAGCTCGAGGACGGAGACGATTCCCGCTCCGCGCTCGTCGACGCGGAGCAGGTCGGCGGTGTCGAACTCCGGTTCGCCGAAGAACACGTCCCCGCCCTGGGCGGAGAGTTCGGAGATCTTGCGCAGGATCACCCCGACCGTCGCGCTCGAGGCACCGCCGATGCCCGCGAGATCCTCCTTGCCCTCCTCGGAGGTGAGGAAGGTGAGGACCTCGCGCAGGTCCGCGAGGTCGAGCAGGGCCAGACCCGCGGTGTCCGCGTAGTGGAAGACGAGGGACAGAACGGATTCCTGGGTGTCGTTGAGCTCGAGGACCTTGGCCAGCAGGATCGGTCCGAAGGACGTCACCGTGGCGCGCAGCGGTGTGCCGAGGCCGGAATCGCCGAGAGTGTAGAACTCACACGGATTCGCCGCGGCGGTCCACTCCTGTCCCGCGGCCTCGAGACGTCGGTTCAGCTTCTCCGAGGGAGCACCGGCGGCGCCGACGCCCGACAGGTCGCCCTTGATGTCGGAGGCGAACACCGGGACGCCGGCGCGCGAGAGCTGCTCGGCCAGCACCTGGAGGGTGACGGTCTTGCCGGTGCCGGTGGCTCCGGCGATGAGGCCGTGACGGTTGAGCATCGACAGCGGGATGCCCACCGGAGCGTCCTTGACGGGGGTGTCCCCGTCGAGGACGACACCCAGTTCCAGCGTGGGGGAGTCGAAGGTGTAGCCGGCTCTGATCTGCTCAACTGTGTCGGAGGTCATAGCCCCCATCTTTACACGGCCGCGCCCACGGTCTGCAGGAACATCTCGTGAATCCGGGTGTCGCCGCCGAGTTCGGGGTGGAAGCTGCCGCCCCAGACGCTGCCGGAGCGGACGAGCACGGGCAGGCCGCCATGGGTGCTGAGCACCTCGGCGCCGCCGACGTCGACGATCTGCGGGGCACGGATGAACGTCCCGTGGAAGTCCCCGTCGAGACCGCTCACCGGAAGCGGGGCGACGAAGGACTCCCGCTGGGAGCCGTAGGCGTTGCGGGCCACCGTGATGTCGAGGCCGCCGAGGCGGTCGTAGCCGGCCAGCGAATCATCCGTGAGCCGATCGGCGAGCAGGATGAGCCCCGCGCAGGTGCCGAAGGTCGGCAGTCCGTCCCGGATCCGCTCGGCGAGCACGGGGAAGAGCCCGACGTTCGCGGCGATGCGCACCATCGCCGAGGACTCGCCGCCGGGCAGGACGATCGAGTCGAGACCCTCGAGGTGCTCGGGGCGGGTGACCTTGCGGGTCTCAGCCCCCAGGGAGGCGAGCATGCTCAGATGCTCGCGGAACGCTCCCTGCAGGCTGAGGACGCCGACAGTCACCATCCGCGTTCCGCCAGGCGGTGGGGTGCGGGCAGGTCGTTGACGTTGATGCCGACCATCGCGTCGCCGAGCCCGCGCGAGGCCTTCGCGACGGCGGCGGGGTCGTCGTAGTGCGTGGTCGCCTCGACGATGGCCTTGGCTCGGGCCTCGGGGTTGCCGGACTTGAAGATGCCGGAGCCGACGAAGACGCCGTCGGCGCCCAGCTGCATCATCATGGCGGCGTCGGCAGGGGTCGCGATGCCACCGGCGACGAAGGTCACGACCGGCAGGCGACCGAGGCTCGCAACCTGCTTGACCAGGTGGTACGGTGCTGCGATCTCCTTGGCGGCGACGTAGAGCTCGTCCTCGCTCTTGGCTCCCAGCGCTCGGATCTCACCGTTGATGGTGCGCAGGTGGCGCATCGCCTCGGAGACGTCGCCGGTGCCGGCCTCGCCCTTGGACCGGATCATCGAGGCGCCCTCGGTGATGCGGCGCAGCGCCTCGCCGAGGTTGGTCGCGCCGCAGACGAACGGGACCTTGAACACGGACTTGTCGATGTGGTTGACGTAATCGGCGGGGGACAGGACCTCGGACTCGTCGATGTAGTCGACTCCGAGGGTCTCGAGGATCTGGGCCTCGACGAAGTGGCCGATCCGGGCCTTCGCCATGACCGGGATCGAGACCGAGTCGATGACCTTCTCGATGAGGTCGGGATCGCTCATCCGGGCCACGCCGCCCTGCGCGCGGATGTCGGCAGGAACCCGCTCGAGTGCCATCACGGCGCTGGCTCCCGACGCCTCGGCGATCTTCGCCTGTTCGGGGGTGACGACGTCCATGATGACGCCGCCCTTGAGCATCTGGGCCAGTCCGGTGTTGAGCAGGGTCTGCGATTCAGTCATAGTGGTGCCTTCTTCAGGGGGCGGCGGATGCCGCCGGAACTGCAATGGTCTCCATTCAGACTAGAGACCGATGTGGCTCAATAAGAGGTCCAGAATGTGTGAAGTATTTTAGGCCAGTAGAATGACGGCATGACCTCCGACGGCACTCTGCCCTCATCGACGCCCTCATCGACGCCGGGCGAGCCGCTCCCGGCGCGCCGTGGCCGGTCGATGCGCGGCACGCCGACGCCGGCGTCCCGTGAGCCGGCATCGATGCCCCGCGCGGCCGGGCTCTCGCTGCCGATCGAGATCGACCGCGATTCCGCGATGCCCCTGCCCGACCAGCTCGTCGCCGAGTTCCGCCGACTCATCTCGACCGGGGTCCTCCACCCCGACGAACCCGTCCCCTCGAGCAGGAGGATGTCGGCGCATCTGGGGATCTCCCGCGGCACCGTCGAGACCGCCTACGCCCAACTCGGCGTGGAAGGCTATCTCGTGTCCCGGGAGCGCTCGGCCACCCGGGTCAACCCCGACCTCCCGACCGCGTTGGGGGAGAGCAGCCGCAGGCGACCACCGCCGACTCCGCCGCGGAGGCCGGCGCGCGACGTCATCGACCTGCGGCCCGGCTTCGGCGGCGACAACCCCCTGCGGGAGCCGGCGTTCCGCAGGGCCTGGAGGGACTCACTCGACACCGATCCCGGCCCCATCGACCCCCTCGGGCAGCCCGGCGCCAGGTGGGCGATCGCCGAGCATCTGCGGCTGCTGCGCGGAACGAAGGTCGACCCCGAGGACATCATTCTCACGAGCGGTTCGCGCGACGGGGTGCGGCTGCTGTTCACCGCCGGCCTCGACGGGGCGATCGGGATCGAGAATCCCGGCTTCCCCGGACTGCGACAGGCGATGACCGACCGCAGACTCGTTCCCTTCGACGTCTCGGCCGGTCTCGACGAGGCCGAGCTCGAGCGCATCGGCCCCCTCGTCTCGGCCGTCGTCGTCACTCCCAACCACCAGTTCCCGCACGGGACGACCCTGCCCGTCGACCGCCGGGTGCGCCTGCTGGGATGGGCGGCGGAGAACGACGTGCTCGTCATCGAGGACGACTACGACAGCGAGGCCCGCTACCGGCGCACCGTCGTGCCCACGCTCTACGACCTCGCCGTGGCCCTCGGGATCGGGGCGCAGGTGGTCCACGTCGGGACGTTCTCGACCCTGCTCACCTCGGCGGTGTCGACCGGCTACCTCATCGCCCACGGACCGATCGGCCGGCGGCTCGCGGACACCCGCACGGCACTGGGACCGGCGTTCTCCCCGGTCATGCAGACGGCACTGGCGTCCTACCTGGGGTCCGGGGGGCTGCGCCGCCGGATCTCGCGCGGGCGCCGTCGACTCCGCGCCGCCGAGGCGGTCCTGGCCGAGGTCGGGCCGATCCGCGGCCTCGTCCACGAGGGGCGCACCCTCGTCATCGAGACGGACGAGGCCGAGGCCGGACGCCTGCGCACGGAGCTGGCGGCCAAGGGGATCCTCGTCGCCTCGCTGGCCGCGGGCTGGAGCGGAGACAGCGATGTCCGCCACGGAATCGTCCTCGCCCATTCGAACGCCGAGGCACCCGTGCTGCGCCGCGCCCTGCGCACGGTGCAGGAGCTGACGGGGCAGGCGGCGGACTAGGATCGGACCATGCTCACGTTCGGATACATCGCCGACGGCGTGCTCAAGATGCTCCTGGCCTCCGCGCTGTGCATCTGGCTGCCCGACGTCGAAGACTTCTTCCTGTCCCCGAGGTGGCTGGTCATCGCCGCCGCCGTGCTCCTGTTCCTCAGCGGAGCGACCGAGATCTCCTACGGCGCGCGGAGGGCGGAGAGGAGCCACCTCACGGTCCTCCTCGCCTTCGATGCCCTCGCCGTCGTCGCCGCCGGCGTCGGCATCGTCCTCGCGCTCGGCCACAGCCTCGGTGCCGGCTATGTGTCCTTCGGGCTGCTCGGCCTCGGGTCGCTCGCAGTCGCGATCGTCTTCACCACGGGGGTCAATGGCCCCGACTTCGGCGAGGACGACCGGACCGTCAGCGGTTGACGGCCAGGGCCGCCCGGTACCCCGGCGGAATGCCGTCGACGACGTCGACGATGTCGACGTCGGGATGCGGTGAGTTCGGGGTGTCGGCGCCGCCGATGTAGTCCATCCCCGGATCACGGGCCAGCCCCGTGCTCAGGGCCTTGAGGAAGGCCTCCTTCCGGGCCCAGACCCGCACGAAGCGCTCGGCGAGGTCTCGTCCGGCGAATCGGGCCAGTTCGTCCTTCTCGCGGGGGTGGAGGAGTTCGACCGCCTCGGCGGCCACCGCCTCGTCGGGAACGGCCTCGAGGTCGACGCCCACCGGATCGGCGGCGACGGCCACGAGCACCAGGCGCCGGGCCCGGGTGACGGAGAACTCGCAGTCGGCGACCCGCGGCTTGCCCGCCGAGTCCAGACGGATCTCGATCGCTGCGGGGTCACGGTCGAGCACATGGGCGAGGACGTGGCGGAGGACGACCCGGCCCGCCGCCCAGGTCGCGGCGACCTCGGGGTCGAACTCGCGCGAGTGGTTGACCTCCTGCCCGGTGAGCACCGAGTGGTCGGTGCGCGCCCAGGCCGCCTGCCCGTCGGTGTCGGCGAGGACGAGGGTCGAGCGGGCGGTGTCGAACTGCAGACGGGTGAAGCTGGGGTGGAGGATCATCGGTGGTCGTGACCGAGTGCCTTCGAGACCTTCTTCAGCCTGCGCCCGAGGATGAAGATGCGCACCGAGCCGACGATGCCGGCGATGAAGATGCCGCCGATCGCGGCGAAGAGCATCGCCACGCCCAGCGGCAGTTCGAAGCTCCAGCCGAAGTACTGGAAGTTCGCCGGGACGTTGTTCTGGAGGATGAAGATGAGCAGCAGGACGAGGACGACGGCGCCGAGGATGAGCGACAGCCACATTCCCGCCGACATCCCGCCCGGCGCCTTCGTCTGCTCCTGCGAGTGCTCGCCGGCCCGGACCTCACCGGCGGGTTCATCGCCCGCGGGTCCGGAAGGCGGCTGAGAACCGACCGGGTGCTCAGCGGTGGGCTGGTTCCCCGCCTGCTCGGCGGGCACCCGCGGGGGCGCCTCGCCGGGTGGGGGCGGACCGGCCAAGGCGGCCTGGGTCTCGGCCAGCAGCTCCTCCGGAGTCTGTGATTCGTCGCGGGGATCGCCATGAGTGCTCATGGGCCCCATCCTAGTCGCAGATGGGGCCCATGTTCGGTGGTCGAACCGAGCTGTTCGGTCACGAATCGGACTACCCGATCGTCGACCGGACCGATCGGGTCAGAGCTCGCTCTGGCCCATCGCTTCGACCTTCTCGCTCAGACCCGCACTCAGACCTTCTCGCTCAGGGAGGCGATGATCTCATTCAGGGTCCGGGAGGGGCGCATCGCCGAGACGATCTTGTCCTCGTCCGGGTTGTAGTACCCGCCCAGGTCGACCGGGCTGCCCTGGACGGCGAGGAGCTCCTCGTTGATCTGGTCGGCCTTCTCGGCGAGTTCCGCGGCGACCGGGCCGATGGCCGCGGCCAGCTCCGGGTCCTCGGTCTGGGCGGCCAGTTCCTGGGCCCAGTACAGGGCGAGGAAGAAGTGGCTGCCGCGGTTGTCGATCTCGCCCACCTTGCGGGAAGGCGACTTGTTCTCCTCGAGGAACCGGCCGGTCGCGGCGTCGAGGGTGTCGCCGAGGACGCCGGCGCGGGCGTTGCCGTTGACGTTGAACTCGTGGCGGAACGACTCCGCCAGTGCGAGGAACTCGCCGAGGGAGTCCCACCGCAGGTGGTTCTCCTTGATCAGCTGCTGCACGTGCTTGGGGGCCGAACCGCCGGCACCGGTCTCGAACAGCCCACCGCCGGCGATGAGCGGAACCACGGAGAGCATCTTCGCCGAGGTGCCCAGTTCGAGGATCGGGAACAGGTCGGTGTTGTAGTCGCGCAGGACGTTGCCGGTGACGGAGATCGTGTCCTTGCCCTCGCGGATCCGGTCGATCGAGAACTGGGTCGCGTCGACCGGGTTCATGATCCGGATGTCGAGGCCCTCGGTGTCGTGCTCGCCGAGGTACTCCTCGACCTTCGCCCGCACGTTGCGGTCATGGGCGCGATTCTCATCCAGCCAGAACACGGCGGGAGTGTCGGACAGGCGGGCACGGTTGACGGCGAGCTTGACCCAGTCGCGCACGGGCACGTCCTTGGTCTGGCAGGCGCGCCACACGTCACCCACGGCGACGTCATGTTTGAGCAGGACCTCACCGGCGGAGTTGACGACCTCGATCACGCCCGCCTCGGCGATCTCGAAGGTCTTGTCGTGGCTGCCGTACTCCTCGGCCTTCTGCGCCATCAGGCCGACGTTGGGCACGGTGCCCATCGTCGTCGGATCGAAGGCGCCCTTGGCGCGGCAGTCGTCGATGACGGTCTGGTAGACGCCGGCGTAGGAGGAGTCGGGGATCACCGCGAGCGTGTCCTGGGTCTCGTCGTCCTTGTTCCACATCTTGCCGCCGGCGCGGATCATCGCCGGCATCGAGGCGTCGACGATGACGTCGGAGGGCACGTGGAGGTTGGTGATGCCCTGATCGGAGTTGACCATCGCCAGGGCCGGTCCTTCGGCCAGGCCCTTCTCGATCCCTGCGCGCACGCCCTCGACGACGTCGGAGGGCAGTTCGTCGAGCCCGGCGAGGATGGCGGCGAGGCCGTTGTCCGGGGTCAGCCCCGCCGCGGTCAGCGCCTCGCCGTATTCGGCGAAGACCTCGGGGAAGAACGCCTCGATGACGTGTCCGAACAGGATGGGGTCGGAGACCTTCATCATCGTCGCCTTGAGGTGGACGGAGAAGAGGACGCCCTCCTCCTTGGCGCGCTCGATCTGAGCCTTGAGGAACTCGTCGAGGGCGGCGGCGTCCATCTTCGTCGCGTCGACGATCTCACCGGGCAGCACCGGCAGGGACTCCTTGAGCACCCGGGTCTCGCCGCCCGCGGTGCGCAGACGGATCGTCAGCGTGTCCTCGGCAGGGATGATCACGGACTGCTCGTTCGAGCGGAAGTCGTGCTCACCCATCGTGGCGACGTTCGTCTTCGAGTCGGCCGACCAGTCGCCCATCGAGTGCGGGTGGGCCTTGGCGAACTCCTTGACGGCCTTCGGGGCACGGCGATCGGAGTTGCCCTCGCGCAGGACCGGGTTGACGGCTGAGCCCTTGACCCGGTCGTAGCGGGACTTGACGTCCTTCTCCTCGTCGGTGGCCGGCTCCTCCGGGTAGTCGGGCAGGTCGTAGCCCTGCGACTGGAGTTCGGCGATCGTCGCCTTGAGCTGCGGAACCGAGGCCGAGATGTTGGGCAGCTTGATGATGTTGGCCTCGGGGGTCTTGGCCAGCTCACCGAGCTCGGTCAGGGAGTCGGCGACCCGCTGGTCCTCGGGCAGACGATCGCCGAACTGCGCCAGCACTCGTGCGGCCAGGGAGATGTCCCTGGTCTCGACCTCGACGCCCGCCGAGGTGGCGAAGGCCTCGATGATCGGCTTGAGCGAGTAGGTGGCCAGGAGGGGCGCTTCGTCCGTGCGCGTGTAGATGATTTTAGCCATGGTGATGGACTGCTCCGCATCGTCTCGGGGTTGATCAGCCCCATCCTACAGTTCGCTGTGGACCGCTTTCGGGCACGGTATTGTTCTTCTGTCGCAGGCGATCCGTGCGAGGACCCGATCGAGAGGACGAAGGTGGCCAAGCTCTATTTCCGCTACGGGGCGATGAATTCCGGCAAGTCGACCGCCCTGCTCCAGGCCGCGTTCAACTACGAGGAGCGGGGTCAGAGAGTGCTCTTGGCCAAGCCCCTCATCGACACCAAGGGCGCCGATCAGATCGTGTCCCGGCTCGGGGTCACCCGGGAGGTCGACTTCCTCATCCCGCCGGGCGCCGACGTCGAGACGGTCTACGCCGAGCACGCGGACTACGTCGACCACGACGCGCTGCTGGAATCCATCGACACCCCGAAGGCCCCCGTCGCCTGTCTGCTCATCGACGAGGCCCAGTTCCTCGAACCGGCCCAGGTCGACTCCCTCATGCGCATCGCCACCGACAACGCGGTGCCGGTCATGTGCTACGGGATCCGCACCGACTTCCGCACCCGGGCGTTCCCGGGATCGGCCCGGCTGCTCGAGATCGCCCACACCCTCGAGGAGCTCAAGACCATCTGCCGCTGCGGGCGCAAGGCGATGTTCAACGGTCGCCTGGTCGACGGCAGGTTCATCTTCGACGGCGATCAGGTCGCCATCGACGGCAATGCGGTGACCTACGAATCCCTGTGTCCGCGCTGTTATCTCGCCTTGTCCGACGGTAGGCTGATGTCGGCAGCTCCCGATCGATCAACCCCACCCGTCTTCGCGAGGAGTTCTCATGCGGATTTCTGTCCACCCCCTCAATGACAATCCCGGCTCACCCGTCATCGTCTTCGGAAACGCACTCGGCACTCGTGTCTCCCTGTGGTCGGCCGTGGCCTCCCGGCTGGCCGACGACTACCAGATCTACCTCTCCGACCTGCCCGGCCACACCTTCAACGAGTTCGACGTCATCGCCGACTTCACGATCGCCGACCTCGCCACCGGCCTGGTCGAGTCGATGGCGCTGCACGGGGTGGACCGGTTCGCCTACTGCGGGGTCTCCATCTCCGGCGCGATCGGCATGACCCTGGCCCTCGAGCACCCCGAGGCGCTGACCGGGCTCGTCGCCTGCGCGACGAACACCCGGTTCGGCACCGCCGAGTCCTGGGCCCAGCGCATCAAGGACGTCACCGAGGACGGCACGGAGGGACAGCTCGACGACACCGCCGATCGCTGGTTCGCGGCCGGCTTCCTCGAGGAGGACATCGCCACCGGTCCACTCATCCTCACGGATCTCGCCACGATGGACGACGCCGCCTACATCGCCTGCTCCCGGGCGCTGGTGAAGTTCGATCTGGGCTCGCGGCTGCGCTCGATCACGACGCCGACCCTGTTCATGGCCGGAGCCCAGGACCCCGGCTGCACTCCCGAGGTGATGGCGGGGATGGCGGAGCAGGTCACCGGCTCCGAGCACGTCGTCATCCCCGATGCCGCGCACCTGCCGATGGCCGAGCATCCTGACATCGTCTTCGACCACCTCCAGTCCTTCCTCGCCGGGCTGTAGCCGACAGCGCCATATCGCGGATGGCCGGGTGCGGCGGGGTGCGGCGGGCGGCGCCGTGCGGCGGGCGGCTGGGTCGGGAAGCCCCCCTGCCGTGAACGAGGCCGCGAGCCCGATCAATGGTTCGGCCTCGACAACGGGCGGTTCTTGGCTAAGGTGAGATCACCGAACAGCGGCAGTCGTCGCCGGTTCCGGTGCCGGACGCCGCTCAAGACCCGCTCACTGAGGAGCCGATCGTGAATCAGGACAGACGCGCACCCGCGCAGACCCATCACCTCTCGCCGGGGGAGAAGGACCCCGCCTTCGACACCCGAACGGTGCGGATCCGCTGGATCGGGTTCCTTCTCGGCCTCGTCCTCGCCACCGGCGTCTACGCCGTCATGCCCGCCGACGTCTCCCACGCGGTCAAACTCACCGCCGCCGTGGCCGTGCTCATGGCCAGCTGGTGGATGACCGAGGCGCTGCCGATCCCGGCCACCTCGCTGGTCCCCCTCGTCGCCTTTCCCGTCCTCGGCACCGACGTCGAGATGGCCGCCGTCGGAGCCTCCTACGGCCATCCGATCATCTTCCTCTTCCTCGGCGGCTTCCTCATCGCCCTGTCGATGCAGCGTTGGAACCTGCATCAGCGGATCGCGCTGTTCACCCTGTCCCTGATGGGTGACAAGCCGGGGCCGATGATCGCCGGCTTCATGATCGCCACCGGCTTCGTGTCGATGTGGGTCTCGAACACCGCCACCGCCGTGATGATGCTGCCGATCGGGATGTCCGTGCTGATGATCGTCGGGAAGGTCGTCGGCACCGCCATGGCCGACGCCGACCCGGACGTCGAGGAGGACACCGTCGGGATGGGACAGGTGGTCAAGTCGAACTTCGGCACGGCGCTCATGCTCGGCATCGCCTACGCGGCGTCGATCGGCTCGCTGGGAACGATCATCGGGACCCCGCCCAACACCTTCCTCGTCGGCTATCTCGAGGACAACCACGACATCTCGATCGGCTTCGGGCAGTGGATGCTCGTCGGCGTTCCGCTGGCGATCGTGATGATGGTCATCGCCTGGTTCCTGCTCGTCAAGGTCCTGTTCAAACCCGAGATCGACGAGATCCCCGGCGGCCGGGAGCTCGTCAGGGACGAGCTGCGCAAGCTCGGCCCGATGTCGACGGGGGAGAAGCTGGTCCTGGGCATGTTCATCCTCGCCGCCGTCAGCTGGATCTCCCTGCCGCTGATCTTCGAGGAGCCGCCGGTCAGCGACGAGGGCATCGCGATGATCATCGGTCTGCTGCTCTTCCTCATCCCCGGCGGGGCCGAGCGCGGCGTCCGCCTCCTCGACTGGGACACGGCGGAGAAGCTGCCCTGGGGCGTGCTGCTGCTCTTCGGCGGCGGGCTGGCGCTCTCGGCCCAGTTCTCCGACTCCGGCCTGACCCAGTGGATCGGTGACGCCTCGGCCGGATTGGCGGTGCTGCCGACGCTGCTGGTCGTCGTCATCTTCGCCGCGATCATCCTCTTCCTCACCGAGCTGACGTCGAACACCGCCACCGCCGCGACCTTCGTCCCGGTCGTCGGGGGAGTCGCCCTCGGGCTCGACCTCGACCCGCTGCTGCTGACCATCCCCGTCGCCCTGGCCGCGACCTGCGCGTTCATGCTGCCGGTGGCGACCCCGCCGAACGCCGTCGCCTACGGCTCCGGCTACGTCACCATCGCGCAGATGGTCAGGGGCGGGGTGTGGCTCAACGTCATCGGCATCGTCCTCGTCACCGCCACCGTCTACCTGCTGGCCGTTCCTGTGTTCGACATCGCACTGTGAATGTCAGTCGGACTTGGCAGACTGGGCATATGAGCCGACTCTTCACCCCCATCACCCTGCGTGACCTCGAGATCAAGAACCGCATCTGGCTCGCCCCGATGTGCCAGTACTCCTGCCGGGACCGGGACGGGATGCCCGGCGACTGGCACCTCGTCCACCTGGGCGCCCGCGCCCAGGGCGGATTCGGGCTGATCCTCACCGAGGCGACCGCCGTCGTCCCCGAGGGGCGGATCTCGCCACAGGACACCGGGATCTGGACCGACGAGCAGGCCGCTGCATGGTCGCGGATCGTCGACTTCGTCCACGGCCAGGGCGCGGCGATCGGGATGCAGCTGGCTCACGCCGGCCGCAAGGCGAGCACGTACGCGCCGTTCCCCGGCAACCCCCGCGGCAGCGTGCCCACGGCCGAGGGCGGATGGCCGACCCGTGGTGCCAGCGCCGTCGCCTACCCCGGCTACGAGGCACCGGCGGAGATGACGAAGGACGACATCGCCGAGGTGGTCGCCGCGTTCGCCCGGGCCGCCGCCCGGGCCGTCGGCGCCGGGTTCGACACCGTCGAGATCCACGCCGCGCACGGCTATCTCCTCCATTCCTTCCTCTCGCCGCTGTCGAACCTGCGCGGCGACGAGTACGGAGGCGACCTCGCCGGGCGGTCCCGACTGCTCCACGAGGTGCATGCGGCCGTACGCGGCGCGGTGGGGGAGCAGGTGCCGGTCATCGTGCGGCTCTCGGCCAGCGAATGGCGTGAGGACGGCTTCGAGATCGCCGAGGCGGTCGAGGTCTCGCAGACCCTGCGCGAAGCCGGCGTCGACCTCGTCGACGTGTCCTCGGGCGGGAACATGCCGGTGACGATCCCGGTCGGCCCCGGGTACCAGGTGCCACTGTCGGCCGCGATCCGCGCCGAAGAGGTGACGACGGGAACCGTCGGGCTGATCACCGAACCCGATCAGGCGGAGACGATCCTGACCACCGGGCAGGCCGATGTCATCCTCCTGGCCCGGGTCGCCCTGCGCGAGCCGGGATGGCCGCAGCGGGCCGCTCACGAACTGGGCGTCGAACCCGGACCCTATCCACCTCAGTACGCCAGGGGAGCCTGGTGAATCGCCCAAGGAGGGCACAGTGAACATCATCGAACTCGACCATCTCGTCGTCCGCTGGATCTCCGTGTCGTCGATGGAGAACAACGTCTATCTCCTCACCCACCGGGGGACCGGAGCCCAGGTCCTCATCGACGCCGCCGACGATCCCGAGGCCATCGCCGACCTCATCGCCGCCGGAGCGACCGACGCGACCGGTTCCGCAGACACAGCGTCGGCAGACACAGCGTCGGCAGACACAGCCGCCGCCGCGAAGCTGCGGGCGATCATCACCACTCATCAGCACTGGGACCACATCCGAGCCCTGCCGGAGATGACCGAGGCCCATCCCGAGGCCGTGACGATCGCCGGAACCGAGGACGCGGGTGCGATCACCGAGGCGGTCGGCGTCGACATCGCCCGCACCCTCGATCACCTCGACAGGGTCGACTTCGACGGCATCGAGCTGGAGGCGATCGCGCTGCGCGGGCACACTCCCGGATCCCGGGCCCTCGTGCTCCGTGACACCGTGCAGAGGCGTGACACCGTGCAGAGGGAGGGGGAGCAGGGCGAGCCCGCGACGATCCTGTTCTCCGGCGACTCCCTGTTCCCGGGCGGCCCGGGCAAGACGTGGAGCAGCGCCGATTTCACCTCGCTGATGGACGATCTCGAAGACCGCGTGTTCTCCCAGCTGCCCGATGACACCCGGGTCCTGCCGGGCCACGGCGCGGCGACGACGCTCAGGGACGAACGCCCGCAGCTCGGTCAGTGGCGCGCCCGCGGGTGGTAGCCGTGCGCGTCGGAGGACGCATTCGTCAGAGGAAGGTCGCGAGCAGGAAGGCCACGTAGGCCACGAGAGCCGACCAGGCGACCCCTTCGACCCACCTCCGCGGAGCCCGGGCCGCCCAGAGGAAGGCTGCGAGGGCAAGCAGAACCCGGCACAGACTGTGGCCGTACCTGATCAGGGCCGCGCGGACGCCTTCTGCCTGACCGGCGCGCTCGGGGACGAGGACGAGCCAGAGGCAGGCGAGGCCGATGGCACCGATCCCCGCGACAGCGCCGACGAGTCGCCGGTGCCGGGCGAGGACCGATCGCCACCCGGCCCTTTCGTCGGTCATGGCGCCCGCCTGATCCCGGGGCGCGACTGAGCATTCCCGACCCGGGTCCCGGGGCATCCTCGACTGTGCATACTTCAGCTCGGCAGGGTGGCGAAGCCGATGGCTGCCCAGGCGATGGCGCCGAGGACGGCGGCGATGAGTCCGACGTTCCAGGCCGTGGTGATTGTGCGTTCGCCGTGGGGATTGGCCAGTTCGTCCTCGCCGAGTCGGGAGTAGCGGTCGAGCACGGCGTCGACCGCGGGGTTGGGATTGTCCATCAGTCGGCGGATCCCGTGCTCGTCCTTCTCCATCCTCTTGCCGCGCCCGGCCAGCGGCCAGGACGAGTAGGTGGCCTCGTGGGTGCGGACGCCGAGGCCGAAGTGAGTCTCGAAGCCATCGACGCGGTTCCACGGGATCACCACGGACTGCAGGGGATTGATCAGGGCGATCTCCCGCTGCCGCAGCTCCACCCGGGGGAACCGGTAGAGCGCGTAGACGAGCGTGAAGATCGCGGCCGGGATGCCGGCGACGGCGAGGCCGCGCAGCGTGAAGTCGCCGACGACGATCGAAGCCACTCCGAGCCCGCAGAGCGCGGCGATGGCGAAGAAGAGCACGCTGGAGCCCGTCGTCCTGACTGTCTCGACCGGCACGGGATCGCGGTCCATCTCACTGTTCACCACGCACCCATCCTACTCAGCGAGATGACGTAATTCACACACACCTCCTTGGTTACGAAAAGGTAACAATCTCCTGAATCGCTCAGTATGTGGACTGGATCACAACTTCCTGTCAACTACGTTGGAGCCATTCCATGTGTGAACATGAACCCGGTCACACCCCACGTGGCCACTCCGCGTTCCACAGCCGGGACGCGGACGAATGGGTGAGAACCCCAGACGATTACTAGGAGAGAACGTGAAGAAGCGCTTCCTCGCAGCCGGAGCCTCTGCTGCCGCAGCAGCAATGGTGCTGACGGCCTGCACCCCTCCCGGCGGCGGCAATGACGAGCAGTCGGAGCAGAACCAGGTCCTCAACATCGGGTGGAACGAATCATTCCGGTCGATGAACACGCTGACCGCCAACGGCAATGCCGTGGCCAACGCCATTCTCACCTACATGATGAATGACAACTTCGGCTACTACGACGACGGCCTTGAAATCCAGGACGGCA
>JAPSIC010000177.1 GCA_031179165.1 Brevibacterium sp. | reverse complement strand
CGGACCCGGTGAACAGGTGTCCGAGCAGGTAGGCGAGGATCGCCGCGCCGATGATGACGACGCCGCCCATCGTCGGGGTCCCGCGCTTGGTCGCGTGCGAGGTCGGTCCGTCATCGCGGACGAACTGTCCGTAGCCCTGGCGGACCAGGAACCGGATGAACAGGGGTGTGCCGAGCAGAGTCAGGAACAGACTCAGGCAGGCGGCGAGCAGTACGGCAATCATTGGGCCCCCGATACACCGGCGATCTCATCGCCGAGATACCGCAGACCGGCATCGCGTGAGGATTTGAACAGGACGATGTCGCCGGGCGCCAGCTCCGCCAGGAGCAGCTCCTTCGCCTCGGCGGCGGTCGGCACCCAGGTCGCCTCGTTGCCCCAGGAGCCTTCGAGGTTCGCGGCGTTGTAGATGGGCTTCGCGCCCTCTCCGACGACGATCGTGCGGGTGATGTTGAGCCGCACGACGAGTTCGCCGATGTCGGCGTGGGCCGACACCGAGTCCTCACCGAGCTCGAGCATCTCCCCGAGCACGGCGAAGGTGCGACGGGGACGGTTGTCCTCGTCCCCGCGGCCCATCGCCGCCAGCGTCTTCAGGGACGCGCGCATCGAATCCGGGTTGGCGTTGTAGGCGTCGTTGAGCACGGTCACGCCTGCGGGTGAGTCGATGAGCTCCATCCGCCACCGGCTGGCCGCCGAGGAGGTGGCCAGGGTGGTCACGATCGACTTGATCCCGACGCCGCAGGAATGGGCGACGGCGGCGGCGGCCATGGCGTTGCCGACATGGTGCTCGCCGACGAGGGCCAGACGCAGGTCCTGAGGCTCCTCGCCGGGCAGGTGGAGGGTGAACTGGGCGTGTCCCGAGGCGTCGGTGGTGATCCCCTTCGCCTGCACCACCCGGTCATCGGCGCCCACCCACTCGGGCAGGGATTCGCGCTGGGAGAACCACAGGGTGTCGACGTCGGGGGCGAGGACCTCGCGCATCGCGGCGACCCGTGTGTCGTCGGCGTTGAGCACGGCCACGGAGCCGGCGGTCAGGGACTCGACGAGTTCGGCCTTGGCCCGGGCGGTGTTCTCGATCGAGCCGAAGACTCCCGAGTGGGCGGTGCCCACGGCGAGTTCGACGGCGATGTCGGGCCGGACCAGGCTGGTCAGGTAGGCGAGGTTGCCGATGGAGCGGGCGCCCATCTCGAGCACGAGGAACCGGGTGGTCTCCCCCGCCCGGAGCGCGGTCAGCGGCACCCCGACCTCGTTGTTGTAGGAGTTCGGCGGCCACACCGTCTCGGCCTCACCGGCGAGCAGATCCGCCGTGAGATCCTTGACGGTCGTCTTGCCCACGGAGCCGGTGATGGCGATGACCGTGATGTCGGCGTCGGGATCGGCCCGCAGCGCCTCGATGTTGTGCTTGGCCAGCAGGCCCAGCGCTTCGGTGGCGTCGGCGACGACCACCGTGGGCAGGGTCACCTCGTCGACGGTCGGGACGGATTCCCCGATGATCAGGGCGGCTCCGGCCTCGACGGCCGCGGCCGCGAATTCGATGCCGTCGAAGTTCTCGCCACGGCGGGCGATGTAGACATCGCCGGGTCCGACCTCCCTGGAGTCGGTCACAACGCCGGCGGACAATTGGGTCTCGGGGTCAACGCCGTACAACTCGCCGGAGACGGCGGTTGCGATTTCGGCTGCAGTCAGTCGCTTCATATCAACTTTGCACTTTACCTGTTTCTGCGCCCTCAAGTCGTGCGCAGAGAGCTGAGCGTGTCCGTTCACGGTCGTCGAACTCGGTGACGACCCCGCCGGAATCCTGTCCGGTCTCGTGTCCCTTTCCGGCGATGAGCACGGTCGCCCCGACCGCCGCCGAGGCGAGGGCTTCGTCAATGGCCGCGCCGCGATCGGCGATCTCGACGACCCGGCGCACCCGGGCCGAGCCGGCCGTGATCTCGGCGTCGATCCCCTCCCGGATGGCGGCCCGGATCGCGTCGGGATCCTCGGTGCGAGGATTGTCATCGGTGAGAACGATCACGTCGGCCCCGCGGGCGGCCGCGCGTCCCATCCCGAACCGCTTGCCCGGGTCCCGGTCGCCGCCGGCCCCGAACACGATGACGAGCTCCTCGCTGTCGGCGTCGAGGGACGTCAGCGCCTTCTCGATCGCATCGGGGGTGTGCGAATAGTCGACGATCGCCCGCGGCCCGCGAGCGGCCGGGGACTCCCCGGCCCCGGCGGTGACCGCGGCGGCATGGGGTGTGGGGCCTGGGCCGATGACCTCCATCCGGCCCGGCACCGAGGCGGTGAAGGAGCGGCCGATCGAGCTCAGGGCCTCGGCCGTGACCCCCGCCTCGAGGAGCATGGCGGCGGCCAGGGCGGTGTTGGTGACGTTGAAGTCCCCCGGCAGGGGTGAGCGCAGGGCAATGCCTGTGCCTGCGGCGTTCAGCTCGAAGTCCGATTCTCCCGGGGTGTGCTCGATCCGCCATTGACTGCGGGAGTCGCGTCCGAGGGTGCGCACCGGCACCGCGGCGTCGTCGACCATCCGCTCACCCCACTCGTCCTCGACGACGATCACCGCCGTGTCACAGAAGCCGGGGGTGAACAGGGTCGCCTTGGCCTCGAAGTACTCGTCCATCGAATGGTGGAAGTCGAGGTGGTCCTGGGACAGGTTGGTGAACCCGGCCACCGCGAAGTGGGCGCCGTCGACACGGTGCTGGGACAGCGCATGGGAGGAGACCTCCATGACGCAGGTGTCGAGGTCGGCGGCCCGCATCCGGGCGAAGAGCGCATGGAGCTCGGGCGCCTCGGGGGTGGTGCGCACGCTCGGCACCGCCACTCCGTCGATGAGCGTGGCGACCGTGCCGATGACCCCGGTGCGACGGCCGAGTGCGGTGAGCATCCCGGCCATCAGGTAGGTGGTCGTCGTCTTGCCGTTGGTGCCCGTCACCCCGAGCAGCTGCGGTGTGTCGGTGGTGCCGTAGACGGCGGCGGAGACCGCGCCGAGCACGGCCCGCGGGTGCTCGACGATCAGCCCGGTCACCTCGGCGAGGGTCTGCCCCTCGACCTCGGCGGAGATCATCTCCCAGCCGCGCGGGTCGGTCAGGATCGCCGTGATCCCGCTGTCGATGAGAGCGGGGGCGAACCTCGCCCCGTGGACGTTGGAGCCGGGCAGGGCGGCGTAGAGCTGTCCCGGGGTGACGGTGCGCGAATCGTGGGAGACTCCCGACACCTCTCGGTTCGGGTCTCCGTGGATGGTTCCGGGGGCCGCTGGCAGCAGCTGAGAGATTCGCATCATTTCCATTCTCGTGCGGGTAGCTGGGGCTCGGTCGTCGATGGGGGGATCCGCATGTGCCTCATCGCGAACCCGGCCACGTCGGAGAAGACGGGAGCTGCGGCAGTACCACCGTAATAGCCCTTTCGGGGGCGCTGCAATGTCACGGAGATCGCCAGCTGCGGGTCGTCGGCCGGGATCACACCCACGAACGAAGCAGTGTAGCCGTCGTAGCCGCCGCCCTCGGCGGCGGGGGCCTGGGAGGTGCCCGTCTTGCCCGCCACCCGGTAGCCGGACACGGCCGCCGACTGGCCGGTGCCCTCGGCGACGACGCCCTCGAGGATGGCCAGCGTCTGGTCGGCGGCCTTCTCACTGATCACGCGCCTGGGCTCCCCGCTCGGCTCCGGGATCGTCCGTCCCGAGGGGCTGACCTTCCCGGACACGAGGGTGGACGGGACATGGACTCCGCCGTTGGCGATGGTCGCGATGACGTCGGTCGTCTGCAGGGCGTTGGCGGCGATGCCCTGACCGAACATCACCGTGTACTTCGTCCGGCCGTCCCATTCCTGGTAGGGGTGGAGGATGCCCGCGGTCTCGGCGGGGAAGCCGATGCCCGACTTCGAGCCGAAGCCGAACCGCCGCAGGTACTCGTAGCGCTGCTCCTCGCTGAGTTCGTTGCCGGCGAGGATCGTGCCGGTGTTCGACGACTCGGCCATGATTCCGGCGAAGGTGAGCTTCTGGTCCGGGTGCTCGTGGGAGTCGCGGAACTCCTCGTCGTTGGGCGCCTTCCACTTGTAGGGGACCGTGAATTCCTGCTCGGGGGTGACCAGGCCCTGGTCGAGGAGGGCGGCGGCGGTGACCATCTTCGCCGTCGACCCGGGTTCGAACACGTCGGTGAAGATCCGCGACCCGCGCTGTCCGCCTTCGGTCCGTCCCGGCGCGTTGGGGTCGACGCTGGGGGCGTCGGCGGCGGTGATGATCTCCCCGGTCGGGATGTGCTTGATGACGATCGAGCCCGATTCGGCCTTGTGCTTCTTCCGCTGCTCCTCGATCGCCTGCTGGGCGTAGTACTGCAGGTCGGTGTCGATGGTCGTCTGGACGCTCTGCCCGTCGACGGCGGACTGGATGTTGTTGTCGCCGAGGGGGATGATCTCGCCGCGGGCCCCGCGCTCGTACTGCTGCTTGCCGTCACGGCCGCGCAGCACATCGTCGTAGGCGAGTTCGAGTCCGGCCTGCGCCTGCCCGTCCGAGCTGAGGAAGCCGACCATGTTCCCGGCGACGGCTCCCGCCGGGTAGGACCGGACCGCGTACTCCTCAGCGGTGATGCCGAGGATGTCGAGCTTCTTGACCGCGGCCCAGGTCTCGGAGGTCAGTCCCTTGGCGATCGGGTTCCAGCGCTTGTCGCCGACGAGTTCGGGGTAGAGCAGGCCGGGGTCGGTGTCCAGCGGTCCGGCCAGGGCCTCGGCCGCTCCCCAGGCGCCGAGCAGCTCCCCGTCGACCGTCCACTTCGCCACATTCTGCTGATCGACGACGAGCTGGTAGCGCGAGACGCTGTCGGCGAGGACGGTCCCGTCGGAGGCGAGGATCTGCCCCCTCGAGGCGGGCAGGGTGCGGGTGACCAGACGGTTGGACAGCGCCTTCTCGGCCAGCTGCATCGAATCCATGCCCTGGATCGAGATCAGGCGGGCCGAGGTGATGAGCAGGACGACGACCGAGATGACCGCGATCACGGTCATCCGCAGTCGCGGATCGGGACGGCGCTTCTTCCCTGTGTGCTTCACCCGTGCGGCTCCTGTGCCCATTGCGCTGTCCTTGGTCCTTCGAGTTCGGCGAACGGCTGTCCGGATCCGGATCGGTCGGGCAGCCTATCTGGGGGTCTGCTGCTCGGGGGCGGCGATGTCCTTGCTCGGGGTTCCCCCGACCACCGGCAGCGTCTCATCCGAGCGTAGGTTGGGTCGCAGGTCCTGACGGGTATCGGCGCGCGGGCCGGGGACAACTGTGGGCTTCTTCTCACCGTTGACGTCGATCGGCGGCGCGTCGATGATCGTCCCCGTCCGGGCGTCGAGGAACTCGGGCGAGGAGTCGCGGACGAGTCCGAGCTCCTCGGCGGCGATGGCGATGTTCTGCGGGCTCTCCCGGTAGGAGTTGTCCTCGACGAGCTGGTCCTTCTTCTCCGCCAGCTCCTCCTTCTGGGAGTTGAGGCGGTCGATCTCGTAGGAGGTGTGGGAGATGAAGATGTTGAGCAGGAGCACGGCGACGAGGCCGGCGACGAGGATCGCCACGCACAGCATCGAGAAGGGCACCCTCGCCTTGGGCAGGTCGAAGGTGAGCAGCTTCAGGCCCGGGCGCTCCTGGCGCGCCGGGAGGTCCTGGCGTGCCGGGAGGTCCTGGGCTGAGCGGATCGCAGCGGTGTCACGGGCCGCTGCCGTCGGGGTGTTCCTCACGATCGTGCCTCCCTGATCTTCTGGACTGCGCGCAGGCGCACGCTCTTGGCGCGTGGATTGCGTTCTGCTTCTTCGGTGTCGGCGAGCTCCGAGCCGCGCACGATCTCGGCCAGCCACGGCTGCAGCGCCTCGGGCACGACGGGCATCTCCGGGGGTGCGGCGCTCGTGGTGCCGGACCGGAACACCTTCTTCACGATCGTGTCCTCGAGCGACTGGTAGGACTCGACGACGGCGACTCCCCCGATGTGCAGGGCCTTGAGGGCCTCCGGCAGCGCGGTCTTGAGCACACCGAGTTCGTTGTTGACCTCGATTCGCAGCGCCTGGAATGTCCGCTTCGCCGGATGCGACCGCTTCTTCGTCTCCGGCAGCACCCGCCCGAGCATCGCGGCCAGCTGCTGCGAGGTCTGCCAGGGCGTGTGCTCACGGTCGGTGACGATGATCTTCGCGATCCGGCCGGCCATCTTCTCCTCGCCGTACTCCCGGAGGATGCGGCGCAGCTCGTCCTCAGAGTAGGTGGCGAGCACCTCGGCGGCGGTCAGCGACTGGGACTGGTCCATCCGCATGTCCAGCGGCGCGGGCCGGGAGTAGGAGAATCCGCGCTCGTCCTCGTCGAGCTGGAGGGACGAGACGCCGAGGTCGAGGAGGATCGCGCTGATCTGCTCGATCCCGAGGTCGGCGAGGATCGCGGGGAGTTCGTCGTCGACGGCGTGGACGATGTCGGTGCGGGAGGAGAAGCGCTCGAGGCGCCTGCCGGCGATGTCGATGGCCTGCCGGTCGCGGTCGATGCCGATGAGGTGGACGTCGGGAAATCGGTCGAGGACCGCCTCGGCGTGACCGCCCATGCCCAGGGTTCCGTCGACGACGACCGGG
>JAPSIC010000036.1 GCA_031179165.1 Brevibacterium sp. | reverse complement strand
GCCTTCCTCGAGGGTGACGCCCCCGCGAAGTTCCCTGTCACGGAGAGCGCGGTGCGCGAACTCCTCGATTCCCGGGCGCAGTCGGAGACTGGAGGTTCAGCCTCAGATGACGACGAACCGGCCTCGGATGACAACGGACCGGCTTCGGACGTCGATGCACCGGCCTCGGACGGCGATGCGCGGTTGAGGGAGCGATGAAGACACCGGGAATCGGTCTGCGGAAGCGGTTCGTCAACGGGGCCCGCCCACGCTGCCGCCGCTCGGGCCCCTCCCGGCCGCCACGAGCGCTGGTGGGGCCGTCTCCCGTGTGACCGAGCTGTGACGGGGTCATGTGGCTCGAATCCACTCGTCGTCGTTTAGACTGACGGAGTACCTGCCCGTCAACCAGTAACAGCGCTGCTTTCACTTGGCTCCTGGACCGTTCGCCACAAGTGGACTGGTCAGAACCATGACCATCAGCTTGCGGTCGAGAGTGAAGGCGATACGCACTACTGCACGAGACTTCCAGGAGCCTCATGTACACCATGCTCGACAACCGGGGCGCGTCGAAGTTCGATCTCTATCTGCCTGGGAAGCTGGTCGCCTCCCTGCACTACAGCATCGAGAGGGACCGGGTCCTGTTCGTCTACCTCGAGGTGATCGAGTCGGACGCGGCCGATCAGCACTGTGCTGAGCTCGTCTCGCAGGCGATGAAGGACGTTTCCATGCGCCGCCTGCCGGTGGTCAACACATGCCCGATCGCGGCCAAGTACCTTCCCCCTCCGGAGCTGTCGCCGGCCCCGGTCGTCATCGTCGAGAGGCCAAGCACCGACCGGAGTCTTGACCCGAAATGACTGCGGGGACCGCCCCCGATCGTGGGGGTGGTCCTGCGGCACTCATCTACCTGAGCCGCTCCACCGGAAGGAAGAGAAGTTGACCGATCTCCGCTCATCGCTCGAAATCCTCCTCATCACCGATCCCGGTTTCCCCAGCCGTCGACTGCAGGGAATCCTGGACAGACTCGACGAGCGCCTCAACACCGACCTCGAGCCCGAGGTCCACCTCACCACCCACGTCGACACCGTCCGCCTGACGCCCCATTTCGCGCTCGACATCGACAGCCTCGGCGAGGTGGTGAATGAGTACGATCATGTCGACATCATCCTGGTCCTCGTCGAGGCCCCGCGTCACATCCACCGCCACCCCCTCGTGGCGCAGGTCTACTCCGATCAGCGGATCGCCGTCGTCTGCTCCACTTCGGTGGGAGCTCTCCGACCGAATGCTCGGATCCTCGATGTCCTGATGAGCTGCATCGAGAGGATGCGTCCCAATCTCTCGCGCGAGGGCGTCCGGCAGCCGAAGCTGCGCTTCTGCACGTGGATGGAGAACGAGGAGACAGGAGAGCAGTCGCTCTATTCGCCCCGAGCGACCGGGAACATCCGACTGCTCACGGGCATGGTCGCGGCGAACGACCCCTGGCGCACGCTGCCCAAACTGTCGGGCGTGATGGCCGGCGCGACCGCCGTCGGCGCCTTCGGCATCTTCTACAGTTCGATCTGGCAGATGGCCAGCTACCTCTCGACCCCGCGGCTGCTGGCGATCGGCCTGATGACGATCATCGGCATGGTCACCTGGCTCATTCTCTCCCATCGCCTCTGGGACACCCCGCCGAACGAGACCCGGACCGCAACCGTCCTCCTCTACAACTTCTCGACGATCCTGACGCTCTTCGCCTGCACCATGGCCCTCTACCTCTGCCTCGTCGTCTTCATTCTGATCGGCGGACTGGTCGTCATCGACCCCGAGTTCCTGGGCCTGCAGCTCCAGACGGACGCGACGTTCACGAACTACCTCGACATCGCCTGGCTCAGCGCGGCCATGGGCGTGGCAGCAGGTGCCCTGGGTTCGAACTTCGACTCGGACGTCGACGTCAAACGACTCACGCATGGGCAGCGGCTGCGACAGCGGATCTCGGTCGAGTGAGTACTCGCAGACAGACGCGCGCTCTCACTGGTTCGCGCGCTGGAGCTGAGTGCGCCAGTATTCGTCGCCCCCGTAGCGAGTCTGGGCGGGCTTGCAGCCTCGCAGATTCGAATGCTCCCCCAGCCATGAGCGGACAAGCACCCGCACCTCGTCCAGTCGTCCCCGCCATTCGTCGAGCTCGAGCATGAGCGCAGCGCCGTCGGCGGCCTCGAGCCGACACGAATAGTTGGGCAGGCCGTCGGTCCTCTGCGAGTGGGTGTAGGAGATGTCCTCGCAGCCGGTGGTGAGACCGAAGCGGATGTACTCGCCGGAGACGGCGGCGCACAGCGACTTGAAGGCCTTGTATCTGTCGAGCCACTCCGGAGCCGTGTATTCGTCCATACGTTCTATTATGCGCCCCGGGCTCGCCCCTGGCCAGCACCCCTCGGGGTCGCGGACCGGGCCCTCGCTCCGCCGACGCAGGGCGGGGTTCAGATGATGCGCTCCGGGTACGAGTAGACGTTGAAGCGGCCCTTGCGGTTGAAGCCGATCACCGTCACACCGACGCTCCGGCCGTACTCGACGGCGAGCGCCGACGGCGCGCTCACCGCCGACATCAGGGGGATGCCGGCCATCGCGGACTTCTGCACCAATTCGAACGACGCCCGGGCCGAGACCTGGAGGACCGTGTGGCTCAGCGGCAGATCCCGATTCGCCATCGCCCACCCGATGACCTTGTCCACGGCATTGTGCCGACCCACATCCTCGCGAGTGACGAGGAGCTCGGGCTCGGCGTGTGGGTCGTCGTCGACGGCGAACAGCGCCGCGGCGTGGACTCCTCCTGTCTTGTCGAAGACGCTCTGCCCCGCCCGCAGCCGATCGGGCAGCTCGCCCACGCGGGCGGCGGCCAGCAGGGGCGGGAACCGGAACTCGCCGTCCTCGTCAACGGTCACCTCGGCGTTGGAGCCGGCAGTCGCCTCGGTGCCAGACCCTTCGGCCTGGGAGTGGGCAGTCTCCCCGGCGTGGGAGTGGGCCTGCCGCGCGGGGTCGAAGTGGCAGGAGGCGGGGATCAAGGGGTAGGCGGAGGTCTTGGTCACCGCGTCGAGGGCCGCGGTCCCGCAGATCCCGCACGAGGAGGAGGTGTAGACCGAGCGTGCCGGTGCGCTGTCGGCGCTCCAGATCCCGCGTCTCAGCCGCACGAGGGCGAGGTTGTAGTTGCGGGAGCCGTCCGGGGCGAGGCCGGCGGAGAAGTCGATCTCCTCGATGTCGCTCATCGCGGTCACGACGCCCTCGGAGAGCAGGTAGCCGGCGATGAGCTCGACGTCGTTGCCGGGGGTGCGCATCGTGACGGAGAACTGCTCGCCGTCGAGCCGGATCTCCAGCGGCTCCTCCCCCGCCAGCGAATCGGGGCCGGCAGAGACCTCCCCCGTCGAGTCGAAACGGTGGACGCGGGCGCGGACGGCTCGGCGCTGCTGCATGGGAATCAGACCCTGGGACCGTGGTCGGTGGTGTCCTCGATCGAGGTCTGGATGTGCTCGAGGAGGTCGTCGATGACGGTGATGCCGTCCTTGACCCCGCCCTTCGACCCAGGGAAGTTGACGACGAAGGTGCGCCCGCGCACGCCCGCCACCCCGCGGCTCATCACCGCCGAGGTGGTCGTCTCGAGTCCCTTGCGCCACATCGCGTAGACGAGCCCCGGGGACTGCCGCTCGAGCAGCTCGGCGGTGAATTCCGGGGTCCGGTCGTCCGGGGCCAGACCGGTTCCGCCGCTGGTGACCACGATCCGCGGCCGCTCGCCCTCAGGGGTGTCGATGAGAAGGGTCCGCAGCGCCTGGCCCACGGGTTCGCCGTCGCGGACGACGATGGCCGCGGGGCAGTCGTAGCCGCGCGAACGCAGCCACTCGACGAGGATCGGACCGGTGGTGTCGGCCGCCTCCCCCCGGGCCGCCGAGGTCGAGGCGATGATCACCGCTGCCGACCGCCCGGCACCGAGAAGGACGGGCGCCATCGGCTCTGTCGCCGTGTTCTCACTGGTCACAGGGATCATCTTCTCCGTATTTGCTGGACCGTCATCGCTTCACCCGTCATTGTTCCACGCTCTCGGCGAAGTGTTCCAGGGGTGGCGCAGATCGCCCCGTCCCCACGCACAGTCGCCGCCTGGATTCTCCGACCGCGCCCCCGCTCGGTGGTGGTAGCGTGGAAGCCGTGACCGGCGGCACGGCCGCGATCACGGCTTGACCTGATCACACGACGAGAAGGGACATGACCGATGACATCACAGAGCACCACGACCACGGACCACGACGAGATCCGCAGCTGGGTCGAGGCCCATGACGGCAAACCGGCGAGCGTGCGATCGACCGAATCCGGCGGCGAACCCGGGGTCCTGCGCATCGACTTCCCCGGCGGCGCGGGAGAGGATGACCTCGATCACATCGGCTGGGACGAGTGGTTCAAGAAGTTCGACGACGAGAACCTCGCCTTCCTCTACCAGGAGCAGAAGTCGGACGGCAGCGACAGCACGTTCTTCAAGCTCGTCAGCCGCTGATCATCCGCCCGCCCGAGCGGCGCTTTCAGTCCTCCGGCGGCGGTGTGAGCGACTCCGCCCCCACCGCCGCCGGAGGACTTCGCATGCCCGCGCCCGCCGGGCCTCGCATGCCCGCGTGCCTGGTCGCGGTCGGTGGTCGCACACCCACGTGCCTGGGGGCGGTCGGGGCGGGCGTCGTTTTCAGGAAACGGCCAAGTTGAGCACGTACCGTTCAGTTGCATTTTCAACCACTTATTGGAGGTAGGCGTGTACGCCACCACTGGACTCCCGGTCCTCGTCCGCGACGCCATCATGCTCATCGCCAGGATCGGCCTCGGCGCCATCTTCATCGCCCACGGGTGGCAGAAGTTCAGCGAATGGACCGTAGCCGGAACGACACAGTCGTTCCATCAGATGGGCGTGCCGGCCTCCGAGGTCTCGGCACCGTTCTCCACCTACGTCGAACTCATCGGCGGCGCCCTGCTCATCCTCGGCGCCCTGACACCGCTGGCAGGCCTGCTGCTGGCCATCAACATGATCGGCGCGATGGTCCTCGTCCACCTGGATGCCGGAGTCTTCGTCGACCAGGGCGGTTGGGAGCTGGTCGCGGCTCTGGCCGCCGGCTCCCTGCTGCTGGCCGCTGCCGGACCGGGACGACTCAGCCTCGATCAGCTGATCTTCCGGGGCCGGAAGACAGGCAGGCGGAAGCGTGCCCGGGCGGCGTCGCGAGCAGCCGCCGACGCCTGATCCGCCGCAGCCGAGGCTGGTCGCCGAGGGCTGAGCATCGGCCGATGGAGCCTGAACGTCGGTCGCCGGCGCCATACCCCTCGCCCGCAGTCCGTGCCGCTGGCCCCTATTCGCAGCCGATCCCGTCACCATCGCGGTCGAGGTGCGAGCCGTAGCCCGGATCGCCTCGGCGAACGGGTGCGGCCCCTGCGTTCCGCGCCGCGGTGCAGTTCTCGAAATGGGTTGAGCCGGCCGAACCGGCGCCGCCCGAGCCGGTGTCGGCCTCGTCAGCTGAGCCGGCCGAACCGGCGCCAACCGGACCGGTGTCCGGCTGCTCCGGCGCCTCGGCGGCCTCGTCCCCCGCGCCGAGCCCGGGCCATGCCACATCCTCGGTGAAGGCGGGCTCCTGCGGACACGTGTCGAGCACCCGCTCCATCGCCGCCTTCTCCGCCTTGACCACCCACAGTTCGTACTTGTGCTTGATGGCGATCTGCCTGGACACGTATTCGCAGCGGTAGTCCTTGGCCGGCGGCAGCCAGGTCGCGGCATCCCCGTCGCCCTTCTGTCGATTGAGGCTCGAGCTCACTGCAAGCAGATTGAGCGGGTCGTTGCCGAACTCCCGCAGGGTGTCCTCGTCGAAGGCGGAGGCACCCGTCTGCCAGGCGTTCGACCGGGCCACGATGTGGTCGATGTCGATGTTGTTCGGACTGCGGTCGAAAACATAGGTCCGTCCCGCATACTCGTCGTCGAGAATCCCCGCGGTGACGACGCAGCCGTCGCTCTTGAGCGAGATGTCCTCGAGGTCGCGCCGCAGCACATCGTTGCGGGTGTCACAGCCATTGTGATCGACATCGGATCGCCACTTGAACAGGTCCGGATCGTATCCGGTCTTCGGCGCTCGGCCCTTGACCTCGAGCTCGGCGAGCATCGCTCGAGCGCTTCCCGGGGTCGCCTCCTCCGCGCCTTCGGCCTGATCCGGGCCCCGTGTCTCTCCGGAGTTCGCCCGAGTGCTCGAATCCGCCGACCCGGAGGTCGCGCGCGGCGCGGGCGCTTCGGTCCGCGGGGACTCGGTCGGTGTCGCTGTCGCGTCGACCGCGCTGCACCCGCTCACTGCGGACGACGCGGTGACCAGCGCGGCGGCCAGCAGCGCGAGGCCGTTCCTTCGCTGCCGAGGCGAGTGGGTCGAAGCGGGCAGAGTTCTGCGGTGCATATGGGTCCAGGGGTGCTAGTGAGAATCTGTGCAGTGCCGAATCGAGATGACCAGCTCATCCAGGCTACGTCCTCCCAGGTGGAAAGCGGTCGACGCCGTGCCTGCCGTCACCGGTTCGTTTCAAGCTGCCTTCTACGAAATCGGCCCCTGTTCTCGATCGTCCCTCTTGCCTCTGCGCAATCGTCCCCGGATCGAAGGTGCTCCGCTCCGCCTGACAGGAGCGTCTCCGTTCGCGCAGGAATAGGATGAGGCTGTGCCACCTCGATGGGAGGACGAACGATGCGACCTGATGATCAGCGGCCGCGGTCGAACAGCTTCATCGCCGATGCGCGCGTGCCCGGGCGCTGGATCGATGTGCTCGACGGCCTGCGTGCGAGTGACGAGACTCGGCTGAGCATCGACGACGTCCAAGCCGCGGCGGCCGGAGTCCTCGTCGTCGCGCCGTCGACCGAAGTGGCGAGCGCGTGCTTCTCCGAGCTTCTCGACGCTCGCCTCGGCGACGGTTTCGTCGAGATCCTCGGCCCCGAGCACCTCAGCGCCGAGACGGCCCGCGACGTCCCCGCGGGAACGTGGGTGTTCCTGCCCCATCGGCACGACGGGTGGACGGATCTCGAGGCCACCTCGGCGAGGCTGCGCACGCTGCTGGTCAACGAGAACACGGCGCGGGCGCAGCACGCCACGCTCACGCTCATCGAGTACGGGGTGAACCTGTGGCTGTGGGCCGAGCCGCCCCACCTCGGCGGCGATCCCGTCTGCCATGCAGGCGAGCTCAGCTGGGAGAACGCCTGGGCCCTGGCCGCCACCTCGCCGGACCCCGCCGCGAGCTCGCCTCGTCCGCCGATCTACTTCGGACTTCCTCCGCTGCTGCGGAAGCGCCGGCGGCTGGGCTGACCGTCGACGCGTGCGCAGCCGCCGACCCGACTTCTCACCGGCCGCCGAGGTGGTCGTCAAGGATCTCGAGGAAGGCCAGCGCCGCCGGACTCGGGTTGAAGTCGCTCCAGGCGAGGTACTCGATCCGGGTCGGTCCGTCCGCCACCGGAACCGTCACCAACTTCCGACCGGGCGGGACCACGGCCGGGGCCAGCAGAGCGACAGCGAGGCCCTGTTCGACTAGGTCGAGCATGAGTTCGGTCCCCATCGACTCGAACGCCACTCGCCGGGTCAGGCCGGCAACGGCGAAGGCCAGATCCGACTGGGCCCGACCGTGACCACCGGCGGGGAAGTCGACGAACATCTCTCCGGCCAGCTCGTCCAGCCGCAGGCGGCGACGATCGGCGAAGCGATGACCTGCACCCAGCACGGCGACCAGCGACTCTCGCGCGAGGATCCGGGTGGCAACGCGCTTGGGCACCGCGGCCTCGGGCAGGCCGAGGACGGCGACATCCAGCTGCCCCTCACGGATCGACGTCATGAACACATCGCTGCCTCCCCCACGCAGGCGGATCCGAACGGCAGGATGCGCTCGGTGGAAGTCGCCGAGGAGTGCCGCCAGGTCGATCGCGGTCACGGTCGGTATTGCCCCGATCGTCAGGGTTCCGCGGATCTCTCCTGACGCCGCGGTGGCCTCGGCGACGGCACGCTCGGCAGCGGCCAGGGTGGCGCGGGCGGCCGGCACGAAGGCAGCTCCGGCGTCGGTGAGCTCGACCCGGCGACTGGTGCGCGCGAACAGCCGCACCCCGAGTTCACGCTCGAGGGATTTGATCTGATGACTGAGCGCGGACTGCACAACATGGCAGCGCGCGGCCGCTCGGGTGAAGTTCCGTTCCTCGGCCACCGCGAGGACATAGCGCAGCTGCTGCAATTCCATTCATCTATCGTGCCTCACGATTGGTTCGATGATAAGCATGTGTTGGACTCATCGGTGTTCGGAGGCGATGCTGGAATCATGACCACGACAGCCGTTCCCGTCCTATCCTCGACCTCGTCGTCCCCCACCTCCCGGGTGACGCTGGCGACGGCGTTCGCTCCGGCGGTGTGGGGAACGACCTACCTCGTCACGACGGCGATTCTCCCCGCCGACCATCCGATGTTCGCCGGGCTCATGCGCGCTCTGCCGGCCGGACTCCTCGCCCTGCTCATCGCGCGTCGGCTGCCCTGGGGCAGCTGGTGGTGGAAGTCCTTCGTGCTGGGCACCTTGAACATCGGCCTGTTCTTCCCGCTGCTCTTCGTCGCCGCCGAGCGTCTGCCCGGCGGTGTCGCGGCAACGCTCGGAGCGACTCAGCCGATCCTCGTCACCTTCCTCGCCGTGCTGGTGCTCGGTGAACGACTCTCGCTGTGGCGCCTGGCCTGGGGTGTCGTCGGCGTCCTGGGTGTCGGCATGGTGGTGCTCGGCCCTCAGGCCGGGTTCGACCCGGTCGGCATCCTCGCCGGCATCGCCGGCGCTGCGTCGATGGGCATCGGGGTCGTCCTCACCAAGCGATGGGGCCGGCCCGCGGGACTCAGCGCGGTCGGCTTCGCCGGGTGGCAGCTTGCGGCCGGCGGCATCGTCCTCCTGGTTCCAACCCTGCTCATCGAGGGAGTTCCCGCTCACGTGGGCTTCGACGGAATCGCCGGGTACCTCTGGTTGGGCGTCGTCGGCGGTCTGCTGGCCTACACGCTGTGGTTCCGCGGCCTCGGCCGACTGCCCGTCACGGCGACGGCGCTGCTCGGCCTGCTCTCCCCGCTCGTCGCCGCCGCTCTCGGCGTCGCCTTCGCCGGAGAGACCCTCAATCTCATCCAACTGCTCGGGTTCGCCCTCGCCCTGGCCGCACTCGCCTGCGGTCAGCTGAACCCACGGCCCGGTCCGAAGGGCCGTGCCTCCTGAATGTCCTCGCCGGCGCACGACGCCGAGTTCTGTCATCGCGCCTCGCCGAGTTATGTGCACTTCGTGCCGCCGCACGCCAAGTTGTGTGGAGTCAGTGCCGGTATCGTCGAGCAGAACCGCACAACCTGTACACAAGTTGGCGCCGGCCGGCACGGCCTGCACACAAGTCGGCGGCCCCGGGCTCGGCGCTCCGCCTGGCCCGGCGCAGCCGGCGCCGCTCTGCCCGGCCCGCCGCGGCCGGCCGTGCTCCGCCCGGCGCCGCGCCACCCGGGCGAGGTCTCTGGGACGCTCCAACACCCCCTGCCACCACCTCGGCGAGGACGAGTAGGCTGATGGGCATGGAGCACAGATATCTTGGAAACAGCGGCCTGAAGATCTCGGAGATCACCTACGGAAACTGGCTCACCCACGGGTCCCAGGTGGAGAACGACACAGCCACGAAGTGCGTGCATGCCGCCCTCGACGCCGGCATCTCCACCTTCGACACCGCCGACGTCTACGCGAACACCGCGGCCGAACAGGTGCTCGGCGATGCCCTCAAGGGTCAGCGTCGCGAATCCCTGGAGATCTTCACGAAGGTCTACTTCCCGACCGGCCCCAAGGGCCACAACGACACCGGGCTCTCGCGCAAGCACATCATGGAGTCGATCAACGGCTCGCTGCGCCGGCTCGGCACCGACTACGTCGACCTCTACCAAGCCCACCGCTACGACTACGAGACGCCCCTGGAAGAGACCATGCAGGCCTTCGCCGACGTGGTCCGCGCCGGCAAGGCGCTCTACATCGGCGTCAGCGAATGGCGCGCCGAGGAGATCCGCGCCGCCCACGCGCTGGCGCAGGACCTCGGGATCCAGCTGATCTCGAACCAACCGCAGTACAACATGCTCTGGCGCGTCATCGACGCCGAGGTCGTGCCCACCTGCCAGGAGCTCGGCCTGTCCCAGATCGTGTGGTCCCCGATCGCCCAGGGCGTGCTCACCGGCAAGTACAAGCCGGGTCAGCCGCTGCCCGAGGGCAGCCGCGCCACCGACGACAAGGGCGGCGCCGACATGATCGCCCGCTACCTGAGCGACGAGACGCTGACCGCCGTGGCCGAACTCGAGCCGATCGCGTCCGACCTCGGGCTGACGATGGCCCAGCTCGCGATCGCCTGGGTGCTCGCCAATGACAATGTCGCCTCCGCCCTGGTGGGCGCCTCCCGCCCGGAGCAGGTGGAGTCGAACGTCGCGGCCTCCGGCGTGAAGCTCGACGCCGAGGTGCTCGCCCGGATCGACGAGGCGCTCGGTGACCTCCCGGCCACGGATCCGGCCGCGACCAAGTCGCCCGAGACGCGCATCGTCTGACCGGCGGGCGCGGAGACAACCGGCTGTCGTCGTGACCGGGTTGTCACGGCGGCAGCCGAATCGACGCCGATCTGCTTGACCGCGGCGATACCCTGGCGAAGTCGGTCGTGCCCTTCGCAGCCGTTGCCTCCGGCGCGACACAAGCACCTCGGCGGCTGGCGAATCATGGGTGCGGGCAGACGGGACGGGCGCGGCGACGGCCCGCAGGCGAACGAGGAGAGAAGGGATTCCCATGGCGAACGGGGACAGCGGCCAGGAGGACACGACCGAAGGCATCCCGCCGGTCAACCGGAACGTGGTCCTCGCCGTCCTCGTCTCGGGCGCCTTCATCATCATCCTCAACCAGACCCTCCTCAACACGGCCCTGCCCGCGTTCATGGGCTACTTCGACATCACCGCCGGTGCCGCCCAATGGGTGACGACGAGCTTCATGCTCGTCAACGGGATCATGATTCCGGTCACCGCGTTCCTGATCCAGAAATTCACGACCCGCGGGCTGTTCTTCACCGCGATGGTGCTCTTCATCGTCGGCACCATCGTCTGCGCGATCGCCCCCGTCTACCCCGTCATGCTCATCGGCCGAGTCATCCAGGCCTCGAGCGGTGGAATCATCATGCCGCTCATGCAGACGATCCTGTTCGCGATCTTCCCTGTCGACAAACGCGGCTCCGCCATGGGCACCTTCGGGCTCGTCATCGCCTTCGCCCCGGCGATCGGGCCCACGCTCTCGGGCTGGATCGTCGATCACTTCCCGTGGCAGGTCCTGTTCTACATGATGCTGCCGATCGCGATCATCGATCTCCTCGTCGCCTGGTTCATCCTCAAGAACGTCACCGAGCGCACCTTCCCCAAGCTCGACGTGGCCTCGGTCATCCTCTCCACCCTCGGCTTCGGCGGGCTGCTGCTCGGCTTCGGCACCGCCGGAGACGCCGGCTGGCTGAGCGCCGAGGTGCTCGTGTCCCTGGCCGTCGGCACGGTCGCGTTGGTCCTCTTCATCCATCGCCAGCTCCGGCTCGACCAGCCGATCCTCGAATTCCGCATTCTGCGCTACCGCATGTTCACCCTCAACACCGCCCTGGGGATGCTGGTCTTCATCGTGATGATCGGCGGCATGATGATCCTGCCCCTCTACATGCAGAACATGCACGACTACACCGCCCTGGAATCGGGCTTGGCACTGCTGCCAGGCGCCGTCGTGATGGGACTGATGTCTCCGGTCACCGGCCGGATCTTCGACGCGATCGGAGCCAAATGGCTCGCGGTCCCCGGTTTCGTCCTGCTCACCGGGACGACCTTCCTGTTCGCGCGACTGACCCCGGACACCTCGTTCGCCTACCTGGCGATCGTCAACACGATCCGCATGATCGGCGTCGCCATGGTGATGATGCCGGTGACCACGGCGGCGCTCAATCAGCTCCCCTCACGGTTCATCCCCCACGGCACGGCGCTCAACAACACCCTGCGGCAGATCGCCGCCTCGGTGGGGACGGCAATGCTCGTCACCATCATGGCCTCGACCGCGCGCGACCCGCAGCAGTACGGCATCGAGGGCCCGATCCACGGCGCCAACGTCGCGTTCTTCGTCGCCGCGGTCGTCGGAGTCTTCGGCATCCTCGGCTCGTTCTTCATCAAGCATTCACACGGACTCGACCCGGACAAGAAGTCGGCGAAGCCCTAGACGCGAGGTGAGAGACGACGGCGACGCCTGTGATGTGACTCGACAGGCAGGGTCTCGCCGTTGCCCCGGCGACACGCGCGGCCTACTTGTAGAAGCCCTCGCGCAGGTTGATCCCGTGCTCGAGCCAGGCCTTCATGGCCGCAAGCATTCCGGTCCAGCCCATGCAGTTGCCGAACGCCCCTTCGGCGCCCTTCTCGGTGAGCTTCCACGACTTCTCCGTGATGGTCACGAGAGTCCGCGAGCCGCCGTCGACCGGCTCGAAGGTGAAGGTCGTCTCGGTCTTCGGCGCGGTCGCGGACTCATCACCTTCCCAGCGGATGACGATCTTCTCATCGGCAACCACCTCGGCGACCTCGACCGGAAACCGGCCGGGGAAGTCCGCGAAGTCCCAGGACACCTCGGTCCCGGCCTCGAGCCGGCCCCGGGCGCCGCCGGTGGTGAAGTAGCGCGACAGCTGCTCGGGATCGGCCACGGCCTCGAACGCCTCGTGCGGGGACTTCGAGACGTATCCGGTGACGGTGAAGGACAGTTCTTCCAGTGGCGCATCGGGTGCGCGATCTTCAGTAGTCATGTGATATTTTTATCACATGACTGAGGCGAATGGAACAGCTGTCGACGATTCACGTGATGATGCGGTGTTCAAAGCACTGGCCAACTCCACGCGTCGGCACATCCTCGACCTCCTGCGGGCGGAGCCGCGGACGACGGGAGATGTCTGCGAGGCCTTTCCCGACCTCGACCGCACGACGGTGCTCCAGCACATCCGGGTGCTCGAGAAGGCGGAGCTCCTGACCGGAACCCGGATCGGGAAGACGCGCCGACTGGCGCTGGCACCGCTGCCGATCAAACGGATCCACGACCGGTGGATCGGCGAATACACGAGGGCCGCCGTCAACCTGCTGGCCGAACTCGACGACTCAACCTGAGTCAGACCTGGGGCCGGAGCAGCTTGAGGATGCAGCAGAGCACGCCGGCGACGAGGAGGAGCGCCGAGCACAGGAGGAAGGTGGCGGTATCGCCGAGGTAGGTGAATCCGACACCGCCGAGCACCCCGGCGATGGCGAGACCGATGTCGAAGTTCATGTTCCAGGCGACGCTGGCCCGGGCCGGAGAGCTGACGACGGTGAACGCGACGACCAGGCTGGCCGACTGCATCGTGCCCAGACCCAGGCCGACGATGCCCATGACGATGAAGAGGAAGGTTCCACCGGCGATGGCGGTGAGCACCAGGCCCACGACGACGATCCCGATCCCGGCGAGATTGAGCAGGAACGGGGACACACGGTCGGCGATGTTCCCGGCGACCAGCCGGCCGACCACCGCCGAGAGCTGCATGGAGAGGATGAAGACCGCCGCACCTGCGACGTTCTCACCGGGGCCGAAGCCGACGATCAGACCGAATGTCATCATGCCGATGAGGAACGGCAGGAACATGATGATCAGGCTCAGGGTCTCAGCGAACGTCCGGCGGACACGGACGGTCGAGCGCGGGGACGCGGCACTCAGGCTGTCCTCGGTGTCCGGCTGGGTCCGGCCTGCGGCCGCACGACCGGGCAGGTATCTGAGCACGGTCGGCACTGCGAGGAGAAGAGTCACGCACACCACCGTTCGGAACGCCCACAGGGGGACGGTGCCCACCAGCCACAGACCCAGCGGTGCACCGATGGCCGCCGCCAACGAGGTGAACCCGCCGAACAGGCCCAGTGCCCTGCCGATGCGGGCCGGGGGCACCGTCTGCGGCACGGCGGCGTTGGCCAGGACGACGAAGAGACCGAAGCCCACACCGCCGCAGAGACCGCCCGCGACGAGGGTGACCAACGGGGACAGGGCGAGCAGACCGACGATCTGACCGAGCAGCTGCAGACCCAGGGCGAGGAGCAGCGCGCCCCGCAGTCCCAGGGTTCGACCCACCCAGGGGGCGAAGGGCTGAGCGGCGATGACCCCGATCATCATCACCGTCAGCACCGTGCCGGCGGTGACGGCCGACAGGTGGTGCAGGCCGCCGATGGTGACCATGGTCGAATAGCTGAAGAAGAACGCGGAGAACCCGAACATGCCCGACCAGACCAGGCCGAGCAGTGCCGGGGTGACACCCTTCGATGCGATCTGCGAGTTGCTCATGATTGGACCATACCGGAGGGGCGGGGCGGACCGGTGACGGTGAGTCCTGGCTGGTGTCGGAACGACTGATGCGAATAGTATCGTCGGAACTCAACGGAGCCGATTCTTGCGCCTCCACCCGTCGTCGGTCCCCGCGGTTCGGCTCTGGTGGACGGAGCGAAGGAGTGATTGCGAATGACAGCACGAGTCGAGGTAGTCGCCGATGTGAAGCCCGTCCTGGGCGAAGGTCCGCTCTGGGACGCCGAGTCCGAGCGCCTCCACTGGCTCGACATCGCGCAGGGCCGCATCTTCAGCTCCACCGCCGCGGGCGCGGAGCTGCGGACCTGGGAGGTCGGCGAGAAGGTCGGGTCCATCGCACTGAGCGCCGACGGCTCCGCGTTCATCGCCTCGCTCAAGAGCGGCCTGTACCGGATCGACCGGGAGACCGGGGAGAAGGACCTCCTCGTCGATCCCGAACCCGACTCCCCCGGCAACCGCATCAACGACGGCAAGGTCGACAGGCAGGGCCGCTTCGTCTTCGGGACGATGGACGATGCGGAGAAGGAGGCGACCGGAAGCCTCTACTCCTACGACCAGCATGGTCGGCTGCAGTCCCTCGCCGAGGGGCTGAGCACCCCGAACGGCCCCTGCTTCAGCCCCGACGGAACGACCTTCTACCTCTCCGACTCGCCCACCGGTGAGATCTGGGCCTACGACTACGACACCGCCACCGGCGAGGTCTCCTCGCGGAGGACCCTCGTGAGTGTCGATGAGAGCCTCGGCGGCTCACCCGATGGAGCCACCGTCGATGCCGAGGGCTGCATTTGGAAATCGATCGTCTTCGGGGGCAAGGTCGTCCGCTACACCCCCGAGGGAGAGCTCGACCGCGTCGTCGAGATGCCGGTGCGCAAGGTCACGAGCCTGTCCTTCGGCGGGCCGAACCTGGACACGCTCTTCGTCACCTCGATGGGCAGACCACCGCAGCCGGACAAGCCGGAGGACGGGCAGCTGCGCGGATCCGTCTTCGCCGTGACCGGTCTGGGCGTGACCGGCATTCCCGAACACCGGTTCGGGAGCTGAGCCGCACCGATCATCAGCTCGCGCCGCACCGGTCTGACCGGGAGTTCGGCGACGAACTCACGACATCGACGTTCTGTAGAATCTCCGCATGACTTCACCCCAGCTTCCCGAACTGACGACCAGCGGCGTCATCGACGCGGAGTTCGTGCGCCGATTCGAGCCGCTCTACACGGTGACCGATCTGGAAGCCGAGCTGTTCGACTCGATCGGCCCCAAGGTCGTCAAGCGCGAATACTTCAAGCGCAGAGCCTTCCTCCGGGTCGCCGAGTGGAAGTCTGTCGCCGTCCTGCCCACCCTCGAATCGCTCGAGGCCGACGACATCGAATACGTCACCGCCGTGGCCCTCGACGAGGACACCCCGAACCATCTGCGAGTGCCCTTCCTCCAGGTGCTGCCCGGAGTCGGCGTTCCCCTGTCGACCACGCTGCTGGCCGTGTTCAGTCCCAGGAAGTTCGCCATCATGGACGCCCGCGCCGTCGGCATCCTCAACGAGTTCGATCTCGTCGGCACCTCGAATCCCGCGCGGCTCGACTATTCCACCTATCGCCGCCTGATCCGGTCTCTGGCCAAGGGCGCCGACTGCTCCGCGCTCGACCTCTACCGTGCCCTCGTCGCCTACTCCCGGCAGCCGCGGGACTGAAAGACGCCTCGGCGCGACGGCCGCGGGACGCCTGCTCCCGGCGGCCGCGCGACGGCACCGGCGGTCGGCCCGTCAGACCCGGGCCAGGAGACCCGCGGCGATCATCGATGGCACGACCTCGTGGCGCGTCAGCGGCGCGAACTGCCGCTCGAGGGTGTCCTCGGGCATCGGGTCGTAGGGGAACCAGCCCGCCTCGTCGATCTCCGCCCGATGGCTGATCCGCTCGACGTCGAGCCCGGCGGGCATCCCGATGTGATGGAACACGGTGCCGACGACGCGGTGGTCGGCCTCGTTGGCGGCAGCGGCCGTGAAGGTCCCGAGCAGCGTGAGCTTCGCCGGGTCGAGCCTCAGGCCGAGCTCTTCGTCGACCTCCCGGATGATCGTCGCCTCCGCGTCCTCGCCCGGCTCCGGCTTCCCGCCCGGGAGCATGAATGACGTCGTGTTCGCCTTGCGCACCATGAGCAGTTCCGGGCGCCGCGGGTGGAGAAGCACAAGCGCGCTGACGTGGATGTCGTTCATGAGGTCCTTTCAGTCCGGCCAGATGCCCGAGGCACCGCGGCGGTGCGAGTCCACGAGGTGCGTGTCCACCATACCGATGGCCTCCATCAGGGCGTACATGGTCGTCGGTCCGACGAACCGGAAGCCCAGCTTCTTCAGCGCCTTCGACAGTGCCACCGATTCCGGACCGGTCGTCGGCACCTCGTCCACCGTCACCGGGCGCGGTGTCCGCTCGGGCCGGAAGCTCCAGATGAAGTCGGGCAGACCTCCCTCGGTCCGCAGGGCGATCGTCGCCTGCGCGTTGCCGATGCACGCTTCGATCTTGCCGCGGTGGCGGATGATCCCCGGGTCCTGGAGCAGTCGTTCGACGTCGGCATCGTCGAAGGCGGCGACCGCCTCGGGGTCGAAGCCCTTGAACACCTCACGGAAGCGCTCGCGCTTGCGCAGGATCGTCAGCCATGACAGGCCGGCCTGGAAGCCTTCGAGGCTCAGCCGCTCGAACACCCCGGCCTCGTCGGTCACGGGCAGGCCCCACTCGGTGTCGTAGTACTCGAGCAGCAGCGGGTCCCCGTACGCCCAGGGCGTCCGGGCCAGGCCGTCCTCACCGATGACGACCCCGCCGGGTGTCGGCTCGGTCTCCTGGTGGGCGGCCTGCTCGAGCTCGTCGCCGTCCACCGGCCGGTCTGACTGAATCATCTCCACCCCGCAACGGTATCGCGAGGCGCTGACTCGGGGCGCCTCGAGGCTCGGGGTGTCTCGAAGCTCGGGGTGCCTCTCAGCTCGGGGCACTCGCCGTGATCTCGTCTCCGGCCCCGGCGTCCGGAGGCAGCGGTACCCTGGCCTCATGCCGACGACTCACTTCACCTCGGACACGCACCTCCACCACCGGCTGATGGTCATCCTGCGCGGCTTCGTTCCGGCGGACACGACGAAGGACGAGGTCACCGAGGAGGACCTGGCCCGGCACGACGAGTCGATCATCGACGCCTGGAACGCGGTCGTCGGGCCCGCGGACACGGTCTGGCACCTCGGCGACCTCACCCTCCAGCGCCCCGCGGCGATCGCCCACCTCATCGCGCGGCTCAACGGCGACATCCGCCTCGTCCTCGGCAACCACGACCGCGCGCACCCGCTGTTCGGCAGCAGATCGGTCCTCGCCCACGCCGAGCTCCACGACGTCGGGATCCCCTACGCGACGATGGCTGCGCGCGTAACGCTGAGGGAGTCGGAGCACAACCGCATCCCTGTGCTCCTCTCCCACTTCCCCTACGCGGGCGATCACACCTTCGAGGATCGGTTCGAGCAGTGGCGGCTCCGGGACGTCGGCGAGATCCTCCTCCACGGCCACACGCATTCCGACCGGATCCTCACCGAGGCGGGCACCAGCGCCGAGGAGGGCTCCGTCGCCGAGGCGGGCACCAGCGCTGCGGCGGGCACCAGCGCTGCGGCGGGCACCGGCGCCGAGGCGGGCACCGGCGCCGAGGCGGGCGACTCCGTCGACACGGCACCGGACGAGACCACCGAGGCCGAGGTGCGAACCGCTGAACCGCCTCGGCGAGGGACCGAGTGGGATCGGCAGATCCACGTGGGCTGGGAGGCGTGGGGCAGGCCGGTGTCCGAGGACGAGATCGTCGAGCTGATCACGTCACGGCGCACCGGCCGGCGATGACTTTCAGAGGGAGACGACGAGCAGGACGGCGGCCATGACCACGCCCGATCCGAGGAAGGTCACCGAGGTGTAGCCGAGGATGTCGCGCATCTTCAGCCCCGCAATGGCGAGCACCGGCAGCGCCCAGAAGGGCTGGAGCATATTCGTCCACTGGTCCCCGTAGGCCACGGCCATGATCGCGATCGACGGGTCGACGCCGAGCTGATTGGCCGCATCGAGCATGATCGGACCCTGGACGGCGAACTGACCCCCGCCGGAGGGCACGAAGAAGTTGACGAGACCGGCCGACAGCAGCGCGAGCACGCCGAAGGTCGCGGGATTGGCGATCGAGACGATCGCGTCGGAGAACACGACGATCAGGCCGGTGCCGCTCATCATCCCGAGGATGCCGGCGTAGAGCGGGAACTGGAGAAGGATCTCGCCGACGTTCGAGGCCGCTTCCTTCGTCAGGCGGATGAGCTCGAAGGGGTTCTTGACGAGCAGGAAGATCAGGGCCAGGAACGACCAGTTGACGATGTCGAGGGTCAGTCCCCCACCCTGGGCGAAGTGGATGATGAGGTAGACGGCGAGCGCCAGCCCGATGATCAGCGTCAGCACCCGTGAGGCGTCGATCCGGTCGGCCGGGGTGACCACCTCGTCACTGGTCGCGGCGAACGACTCCGAGCCCACCTGCCGCGGCAGCTCGTAGACCGGGGCGTCCTTCTTCGGGGCGACGAGGAAGAACAGCACCGCGCAGACGACGATGACGCCGAGGATCCCGAGCAGGTTCCACGTGGAGAAGATCGTCTCGGTGACGGGGATCGTCGTGCCGCCGAGGGACTCCGAGAGGAACGAGTCCGGGGTGGCCGCGGTCAGCGGACCCGAACCCGAATAGCCCATGTGCCAGACGACGAAGCCGGAGTAGCCGGCGGCGACGAGCAGCGGGAAATGGACCCTGATGCCCCGCTCGCGCGCCTGCACGGCGATCTCCCTGGCCAGGAGGGCACCGACGACGAGCCCCAGTCCCCAGGTGATGAGGCTGGCCAGGGCCGCAACGACGAAGACGAACACGTAGGCGAAGGTGGGGCTGCCGGGAATCCTGGCCAGCGCGGTCAGCAGCCTGCGGACCGGCCCGGTGTTGGCCAGCATGTGCCCGAACAGCAGGATCAGCGACATCTGGGTCATGAACTCGAGCAGCCCGGCCAGACCCTCGCCCCAGCCTGTGACCACCTCGACCGGGGTGGAGCCGGTGAGGATGAACGCGAGGATCGCCACGATCAGGGTGAGGACGATGGCGAAGGTGAGCGCGGAGGGGATCCATCGCTCGAGGACTCGATTGAATGGGCGCATGAAGCCTTGTGAGGCTGCGGCGTTGATCTCGGTTGCGGTCGACTTCTCTGACGACATGACAGACCTCCGGCTGAGAGTTCACTGAATGTGACCTCAGTCTACTCAGCCGGAGGTGCCTGTCGTCAGGGTCGCTTGCCTGGCCGGTTGCCGGTTCAGGCGCTCTTCTTGAACACCATCTGCTTGTTGACGAATTCGTCCATCGCCAGCGGGCCGAGTTCGCGGCCGACGCCCGAGCGCTTGACTCCGCCGAAGGGCAGGTACTCCCGTGAGCCTTCTGGAGTGTTGATGAAGACCATCCCGGCCTCGATCTGGTCGGCGACGCGTTCGGCGCGCTCGGAGTCGGTGGAGAACACGGCGGCGCCGAGACCGAACGGGGTGTCGTTGGCCAGCTCGACGGCCTCCTCCTCACTGCTCGCCCGGTAGACGATGACGGCGGGGCCGAACAGCTCCTCGTAGTAGCCGCGCATCCCCTTCTCCACGTCGGCGAGGACGACCGGTTCAACGAAGGCGCCGTCCCCGTCATACCTCTTCCCGCCGGCGAGCAGGGTGGCACCCTCGCTGACCGTGTCGTTGACCTGCTCGATGAAGCGCTCGGCGGCTGCCGTCGACGACAGCGGGCTGAGCCTGGAGTCCTCGGCGCGGGGGTCTTCCGGGGTCAGCGACTTGGCCGCCTCGGTGATGGAGGACAGGAAATCGTCGTAGACGTCATCCATGACGATCATCCGCTTGGGCGAGTTGCAGGCCTGACCGGTGTTGCCCATGCGGGTGGCGAAGAACGTCTTCGCGCTCTTCGCCACGTCCTCGGTGTCGAGGAGGATGTAGGGATCGGATCCGCCGAGTTCGAGGACCACCTTCTTGAGGTTCTTCCCCGCCTCCGCGGCCACCGCCGCACCGGCGCGCTCCGAGCCTGTCAGTGACACCCCGTGGTTGCGGGGGTCGGGCAGGATGAGGTCGGCGACCTGCTCGTTGCTGGCGTAGATGTTGATGTATGCGCCCTCGGGCAGTCCGGCCTCGAGGAAGATGTCCTCCATGATCTGCGCCGAGCGCGGGCACTGCGGGGCATGCTTGAGCAGGATCGTGTTGCCCAGCGCCAGATTGGGGGCCGCGAACCGGGCGACCTGGTAGTACGGGAAGTTCCACGGCATGATCCCGAGGATCGAGCCGACGGGCTTGCGCCGGATCCAGGCCGTTCCGTCCTTGGGCCCACGCAGGGGCTCGTCGGCGAGGAACGCCTCGGCGTTGTCGGCGAAGTACTGGTAGATCCTCGAGCACAGTCCGACCTCGCCCTTGCCCTCGGGGATGGCCTTGCCCATCTCGGTCCGGATCACCGCGGCCAGCTCCTCGGCGCGCTCGGAGTAGATCTGGGCGACGCGGGTGAGCACGGCGGTGCGCTCGGCCACCGGCGTCCGGCTCCAGTCGGTGAAGGTCGATGCGGAGCGGTCGAGGGCGGCGAGGATGTCGGCATCGGTGGCAATGGGGAATTCCTCTTTGACCTCACCGGTCGCAGGGTCGGTCACGCGGTACATCGTTGTCATATCTCTTCTCTCCTGGTCGAGGTGAACGAGGGTCGGCTCATCCGGTTGGTCGAGCACCGGTCGCGGATGCACGTGGTGCCGCTCACAGTCCACGCTATGGCCGATCCGCCTCGGCGGCAATTCCCCTTCCCGAACTGGAGCGCTCGCACAGGTGTGGTCGCTGTTACGGTAGTGCCATGCCCAGCGTGACAGAGCTTGTCCAGCGTTATTACTCGACCGTCGATGCCGGGGATCCGGACGCCACCTCGGCGCTGTTCTCCCCGGGTTCGCGCTATGACCGCCCGGGGTACCCGACTATGGTCGGCGAGCAGATCACCGAGTTCTACCACGGCGAGCGCGTCATCGAGTCCGGCGCCCATTCGCTGACTGAGATCCTCATCGAAGGCGACCGTGCCGCCGCCCGCGGAGTGTTCAAGGGCCGGCTGAAGAACGGCACCGAGGTGACCGTCGGCTTCGCCGACTTCTTCCTCTTCGACGTCGATGGCCTGATCACCGAGCGGACCACATACTTCTATCGCGGCGCGGTGTGACGGGCGACCGTCGGGCGGCGCGACGGTCGGCCGTCGAGCGCGGTGCCGGGGCTGCCTGCGAGCGTGACGTGCGGATGGGACACCATGTGAGGCACCGAGGCCAAGCTGCCTCAAAGTGCAAGCCCCGTTGCCAAATGGTAGCGTTTGGTCGGTCAGCGAAGCAGCCTCGGGCAAGTGCGAGCGAAATTGCTTGCTCACTTGTCCTCGAACGGGGCTAATCTGGGAACAGATCATCCTCATCCGAGGATTGGTCCTTCTCACCAGCCCCGGTTGCTGCCGGAGAACAGAGAAAGGAGCAACATCATGGTCATCATTGGTTGGATCGTTGTCGGACTCCTCGCTGGAGCATTGGCCAAGCTCATTCTTCCTGGAGAACAGGGAGGTGGCTGGATCGCCACGATCATCCTCGGCGTCATCGGCGCATTCGTGGGTGGTCTGCTCTTCGGTCTCTTCGGAGGCAAGGGAATCGGCGCTACGTTCAGTGATCCGTGGGATTGGGGTTCGTTCTTCGTCGCAGTCATCGGTGCGATCATCTTCGCGTTCGTCTGGGGACTCATCACGAAGAATCGGACCCGCGCCTGATCTGCTGATCCGTTCGTGAGTTCGCGGGCGCAGGTCCGCGGACACAGGAACACAGGACCGGCCGGAAGTGCAGTGCACTCCCGGCCGGTTCGTCGTCTCCGGGCGGCGGGAATGACCCAGCGCGTCGGCCGGCCGGGTGCCTGTCGGTCGGCTGGGTGCCTCAGTCGACCTGGCTCCGCGCCTGCAGGACCGCACGCTGGATCCGGTCCCGCGCCTCGGCGGCACCCGGGCTCGGGCGCTGCCCGTAGGCCTCCTCGACCTGGGCGAAGACCTCCTCTATCTGACCAGTGTCATCGGGAAGAGGTTCGATGGCGGCGAACGCCGACCCGATGTGGTCCATGAACCCGCGGATGCCCGCCTCTCCCCCGCCGAGGTGCATCCCCTCGAACAGCCCGACCGCCGACCACCGCAGGCCGAGCGAGTTCTTCATCACCGCGTCGAGCTCACCTGCGGAGATCACCCCGTTCCGGACGAGGGAGAGCGCCTCCTTCAGCAGAGCGTTCTGCAGCCGGTTGCCGACGAATCCGCGCACTTCCCGGCCGAGCACCACCGGCTTCCGACCGCAGCTGCGGTAGAAGGCGACGGCGGCCTCGACGACTTCGGGACCGGTTCGCGGGGAGGGCACGACCTCGACGAGGGGCATCAGGTGCGGTGGGTTGAACGGGTGGCCGACCAGGACCCGCCGCGCCGCCTCGGGGCTGAGATCGGCTGCGATCGTCGAAGCGGGGATCGTCGACGAGGAGGTCGCGAGGATCGCATCGGCCGGTGCACTGTCCGCGATGCGAGCGAAGAGCATCGGCTTCGCCTGCAGATCCTCGGGCCCCGACTCCTGGACGAAGCTCACCCCGGCGACAGCTGCTTCAACCGTCTCGGCGAGTTCGACAGCTCCGATCCGGTCGGCGGGCAGGTCCTGCGTGGCGGCATCGGCACTGACGTCGGCCTGGAGCGCGGCGACCACCTCGGCCAGGTCGTCGCGCGGATCATGGACGCGCACGGAGTACCCGGAGCGGGCGAACAGCCACGCGAACGAGCGTCCGATGGTTCCGGCTCCGATGACGGCGACTGAGAAGCTCATCCATCCAGGCTATACCGGCGGCCCCACCGCTCCGGCAGGCCCGCCTGCCGCGCCGGTGAAGATTTTGCCTCGGCAGGGGTGTGACCGGGGCTTGAGGTGGCACAATGTCGTACATGAACCCGCTCGAAGGACTGAGGACAGTCGACTCGGAGATCATCGCCCTCGCCGAGGACGAGTACGCGGCCGCGGCCGAGACGGCCGGCATCGAGGTGCGCACGATCCACACCCCCGCCGAGGCGGCCGAGGCCTCACTGCTCCTCGACGAGGTCTGGAGCGTCGATGAGACCGGCGCCAACGTGTTCGAACCCAGCCTCATCATCGCCTTCGCCCACGCGGGCAACTACGTCTCCGCCGCCTACAGCCTCGACGAACCCGATGACATGGTCGGGGTGACGATCGGGTTCTTCGGACAGCCGCTGGGCACCCTCATGCATTCGCACATCGCCGGCGTCCGCCATCAGAACATCGGCCGGGGCGCGGGATCGGCGATGAAGCTGCACCAGCGGCTGTGGTGCCTCAACCTCGGCCTGACCGAGATGACGTGGACCTTCGATCCGCTCGTCGCCCGCAACGCCTACTTCAACTTCCAGCGACTGGGCGTGCGCATGGTCGAGTACCTCGAGGACTTCTACGGTCAGATGCGCGACGGGGTCAACTCCGGCCAGGCCAGTGACCGGATGCTCGTGTCCTGGCAGCTCAACCAGCCGACCCGCACCTCGCCCTCCGCCGACAGCAGCCTGGCGGCCGGTGCCTTCGAATGCCTGCGCGCCGATGGGCACGGCGAGCCCCTGATCTGCGAGGTGCCCAAGGAGGCCACGACCGTCTCCCTCGACATCCCCTCGGACATCGAGACGCTGCGGGGGCAGGACGCCGCCCTGGCCGGTCGCTGGCGCTTCGCCCTGCGCGATGCGCTGACCGCGCTGATCGCCGACGGCTGGGTCCTCGACACCTGCCTCAAGGGAGGCACGTACCTGCTCCACCACCCCTGAGGCGCGCGAGTGCGGCGTTGTCGAG
>JAPSIC010000035.1 GCA_031179165.1 Brevibacterium sp. | reverse complement strand
TCGGTGAGGACATCGGCGGCCTCCACCAATCCGCTGCGCCGGTCCCCGGCGGGAGACACGGGCGGCTCCCACAGGGCGAAGCTGCCCGCCGCGCGAGGGGAGGAATCCGCGCTGACCGCATGAACCTTCCGGCCCGTGAGCTTCGAGAACGCAAGCTCCGGGCGCGCCATCGTCGCCGAGGCCCCGATCACGACGGGTTCGGCTCCGTAATGGGCGGCGATGCGCAGCAGCCGGCGCAGGATCAGGGCCACATGTGATCCGAACACCCCGCGATAGCGGTGTGCCTCATCGATGACGATGTAGCGCAGCGACTTGAACAGGCGCGCGAACCGCTGGTGCTGAGGCAGGATCCCGCGATGGAGCATGTCCGGATTGGTGAAGACGATGTTCGCATGGCGTCGAGCCCAGTCCTTCGACGCCTGCGAGGTGTCGCCGTCGTAGGTCGCCGGGCGCACGCCCCGGATGATGAGCTTCTCGAGCTTGGCCAGCTGATCGGCCGCGAGTGCCTTGGTGGGGGAGATGTAGATCGCCGAGGCGGTGCGCAGCCGGTCACGCGAGACCTGGATGGATTCGAGGATCGGCAGCCAGAAGCCCAGGGACTTCCCGGACGCGGTCGGAGTCGCGATGACGACGTCGGACCCCGCCCGTGCCGTCTCCGCCGCCTCGACCTGATGCTGCCACGGGAGGTCGACTCCGATCGCATGACATGCGTGCCGCAGTTCCTCATCGATCCACTCGGGCCATTCCGACTCGTGCTCGAATCGCTGTGGAACATCGCGCACATGGACGATCCGGTCCTCCCTGGCACCGAAGCCGGTGACGATGTCGAGGAGAGCCGAAGAAGTCATGCAGTCAATTATGGCGCAGGGCCCATCGACAGCCGCACAGCCGGAAGCAGAGGGGAATCGATAGGATCGCCTTGTGACTGATCATGGCGAGACCGCAGCGGGCACCGACTTGTGCGAGACCCTCGGGAAGAGGCTCTACCGTGCCGGATACACCGAACCTCGGCTCGGGCAGCTCTGGGGCGGTGCAGCCTCTGATGCCCTGGTGCGCAACAATGCGGCGCCCGCGGTCCATCGCTGCAGGCAGGTCCTGGTCGGAGGCGACGCTGTTGACGGCGCCGGGACTGCCGATGGTGACTCCGCTGCCGACAGGGTCGCGGCGGCGGACAGGGACCTGGCGGCGCTCGTCCTGCTCTTCCATTTCCATCAGGACGTGCCGGCAGGGGCGGTCCGCCGAGCCCTGGGCACGGAGGCGTATGCGGCAGGGCTCGCCGCCGGGCTCATCGAACTCGGCGGCAGCGGTGCAGACCCCGGCGACGGCGCCGCGGCACCCGCCGGCGAGGGCGCCGCGGCACTCGCCCACAACGATGGTGCGGCACCCGCCGACGACGATGGTGCGGTTGTGACCGCACCCTTCGCGATCACGCCATACGACTTGCCGGTCGGAGTCCCACGCGGGTTCCGCCCCGGAGATGAGAACCTCTACCTCATCAGCGACCACGGCACCCTCGTCGATCCGGATGTGCTCGACGGGGACTTCGTCCTCGGGCTCGGCGGCGCCGGACGCACTCTTGTCTCCCTGACCCCGCGGGATCGGGTGGGCCTGGCCGCCGACATCGGCACCGGCTGCGGAATCCAGGCACTGCTGCTCGCCCGTCACAGCGACCGTGTCATCGCCACCGACATCTCCACCCGCGCCCTGCGGCTGGCCGAGCTCAGCGCTCGACTCAACGGAGTCGACACCATCGACTTTCGGCTCGGTTCACTGCTCGAACCGCTGTCGGAACGAGTGGACCTGCTCGTGTCGAACCCGCCGTTCGTGATCACTCCGCGAACCGTCGAGTCCGACTCGCGGGCAGGGTCGGCCCTTCCCGACTTCGAATACCGCGACGGCGGGATGACCGGCGACGCCCTCGTGCGCTCGCTGTTCACCGCCATCCCCGAGGTGCTGCGGCCGGGCGGGCGCAGCGTGTGCCTCGGCAACTGGGAGCTGACCTCCGGCCAGGACGCCTCGGGCGCGGCCGCTGGGCGGCAGGCCGATCCGGCCGCCGGCGACCGGCCAACCGGGCCGGACGGATCCGACGACTGGCAGCCGGCGCGGACGGGTCCCGCTGCCTGGGTCACGGACCCGGACATATCGGTGCTCGTCATCGAACGCGAGACCCTCGACCCCATCGCCTACGCCGAGACCTGGATCCGGGACGGAGGAGTGTCGCGGGCGAGTCGTCAGTGGAATCAGGCCACGGCGGCCTGGATGGACGACTTCGCCTCACGCCACGTCACCGGAGTCGTCTTCGGCTACGTCCTCATGCAGAGGATCGACGAGCAGAGCCCCGACGAGCAGGGGATCGATAACGATTCACCAACGTTTGACGACAGTGCAGCTTGTCCTGCCGCCGGCGCTTCGCCCGACTCCGACCGCAGCCGCACGTTCAAGACCAACGTCAGGATCACCTCGGCGCCGGCGAGCAATGCCCACGGCATCGGCTCATTCGTGCAGACGATCTTCGAACTGCGGTCGTGGCTTGCCGGCGTCGACGCCGAGGAGCTGGCGGACATGGCTTTCACCCGATCGCCGGACCTCGTCGAGCACAGGCACTTCATCCCCGGGAACCCCGATCCCACCACGATCACACTGGAGCAGGGAATCGGGTTCGGACAGGTGTTCGACCTGGACACAGCCCTGGCCGGCTTCGTGTCGGTGGCGGATGGCACACTGACGCTGAGACAGACGGCCGCGGCCCTGGCGCAGCTGCTCGAGGTCGACGCGCTCGCTCTCGAGGACCAGCTCATCGCACAGGTCAGACAACTGGCGGCAGCAGGGTTCCTGCTGCCCGCAGAGAGGGAAGAGGCGACCTCGGACTGAGCTCCGCCGTCGGCGGGACCAGGCCGATGACTGTAGGATCGGGAACCGTTGGTGTCGAGCTCCACGCCATCCACCCGATGCAGGTTGAGCACGGCCAAGAGTGTTACATTGGGCCGGATCGACCGTGGAAGAGCATCGGTCGGAGCAGTTGATTGGCCAGAGGACATCGAGATTCGCCCGCAGCGGCGAGCATGTGTCTGGCATGAGAGGAATGTGCAAGAGTGACGACAACCGAGAAGAAGCCCCGCCGTCTCGTCATCGTCGAGTCCCCGACGAAGGCGCGCACGATCGTCGGGTACCTCGGCGAGGGTTATGACGTCGAGGCCTCAGTGGGCCATATTCGTGACCTTCCGACACCGTCTGAACTCCCTGCCGACATGAAGAAGGGGCCCTACGGCAAATTCGCCGTCGACGTCGACAACGGATTCGATCCGTACTACCGGGTCGACCCGGGCAAGAAGAAGAAGGTCACCGAACTCAAACGCCTCCTCAAGGACGCCGACGAACTCTTCCTCGCAACAGATGAGGACCGGGAAGGGGAGGCGATCGCCTGGCACCTGCTCGAGGTCCTCAAACCGAAGATCCCCGTCAAGCGCATGGTCTTCCACGAGATCACCCCGGAAGCCATCAGCCGGGCCCTGGAGAACACTCGGGAGATCGACGAGGCGCTCGTCGACGCCCAGGAGACCCGTCGCATCCTCGACCGTCTCTACGGCTACGAGATCTCCCCGGTCCTGTGGCGCAAGATCCGGGCCGGCCTGTCCGCCGGCCGTGTCCAGTCCGTGGCCACGCGGCTCGTCGTCGAGCGGGAACGCGAACGCATGGCGTTCATCCCCGCCGACTACTGGGACCTCGACATCGACCTCGGCCTGCCCGACGGCACCAGCCCCTTCGCGGCGAACCTCGCGACCCTCGACGGGGCCCGCGTCGCCTCGGGACGGGACTTCGACGACGCCGGCAGGCTGAAGAACGCCTCCGCCACCGTCGTCGACCAGGCCAAGGCGGAAGAGCTCGCGGAACTCCTGAGTGGGTCGAAGAAGGACTCCCTGACCGTCACCGCAGTGGAGTCGAAGCCGTACTCGCGCAAGCCGGCGGCTCCGTTCACCACCTCGACGCTGCAGCAGGAAGCCGGTCGCAAGCTGCGGATGAGCGCCCGCCAGGCCATGCGCACCGCCCAGTCGCTGTACGAACACGGGTACATCACCTATATGCGCACCGACTCCCCGGCGCTGTCGGGACAGGCGATCGCTGCGGCCCGGAAACAGGTCACCGAACTCTACGGACCGGAATACGTTCCGGAGTCACCGCGCGTGTACAAGGGCAAGCAGAAGTCGGCGCAGGAGGCCCACGAGGCGATCCGCCCCGCCGGCGACTCCTTCCGCACCCCCGCCCAGGTGTCGAAGGCACTGAGCGGAGACGAATTCCGCCTCTACGACCTGATCTGGAAGCGCACCGTCGCCAGCCAGATGGCCGATGCGAAGGGCAAGACGGCGACCATCAGGGTCCGGGCCGATCTCGGAGACGGGCATGAGGCCGGCTTCACCGCCAGCGGCACGGTCATCACCTTCCGCGGATTCCTCGCCGCCTACGAGGAGAGTCAGGACGCCGGCCGCTACGACTCGAAGTCGGGCGAATCGCGCCTGCCGCAGGTCGAGGAGGGCCAGGCTCTGTCCGTCGTCCAGGTCGAAGCCGACGGCCACACCACCGCTCCGCCGCCCCGGTACACGGAGGCGAGCCTGGTCAAGGCGCTCGAAGAGCTCGGCATCGGTCGTCCCTCGACCTACGCCTCGATCATCTCCGTCATCCAGGACCGCGGGTACGTCACCAGCCGCGGCAACGCCCTGGTCCCCAGCTGGCTGGCGTTCTCCGTCGTGCGGCTGCTCGAGGAGCACTTCACCGGGCTCGTCGACTACGAATTCACCGCCGACCTGGAGACCGAGCTCGACCGCATCGCGGCCGGGGAGGAAGACCGCAACGCGTGGCTGGCCCGGTTCTACTTCGGGGACAAGGACCACGATCGCGAGGGGCTGAAGGAGGTCGTCGACGACCTCGGCGACATCGACGCCCGCGAGGTCAACACCGTGCCCATCACCGAGGGGGTGGCGCTGCGGGTGGGCCGCTACGGCCCGTACCTCGAAGTCAGCGGATCGGCCGAAGGCGAGGAGCCCAAGCGGGTCTCGGTGCCCGACGACCTGGCCCCCGACGAGCTCACCGCGGCCAAGGCCGCCGAACTCATCGAGTCCCAGGGCGACGGCGACCGCGAACTCGGCGTCGACCCTGAGACGGGGCACACCATCGTGGCGAAGACGGGACGCTTCGGTCCCTACGTCACCGAGGTGCTGCCCGAGCCGGAGGAGAAGCCGAAACGAGGAGCGAAGAAGCCGAAACCGCGGACCAGCTCCCTGTTCAAGTCGATGGACCTGGCGACCATCGACCTCGACACCGCGCTCAGACTGCTCAGCCTGCCTCGCGTCGTCGGCGTGGACGAGGAGGGCAACGAGATCACCGCGCAGAACGGCCGCTACGGCCCGTACCTGAAGAAGGGCACGGATTCGCGGTCACTGACCGATGAGGAGCAGATCTTCTCGATCACCTTGGATGAGGCGCTGAAGATCTACGCCGAGCCCAAGCAGCGCGGCGGCCGCCGCGCCACGGCCCCGCTGAAGGAACTGGGGGAGGACCCCGAGTCGAAGAAGCCGGTCGTCGTCAAGGACGGTCGCTTCGGGCCCTACGTCACCGACGGGGAGACCAACGCGACCCTGCGCAAGGACGACGACGTCGAGACGATCACTCTCGACCGGGCCGCGACCCTGCTCGCGGAGAAGCGGGCCAAGGGACCGGCGAAGAAGAAGACGACCACGCGCAAGGCTCCGGCGAAGAAGACCACCGCGGCGAAGACGACGGCAGCGAAGAAGACCACCGCTGCCAAGTCGACGACGGCGAAGTCGACCACCGCCAAGAAATCGACGAGCACCGCGTCGACCGCGGCGAAGAAGACCACCGCGACCAAGAAGTCGACGGCCGCGAAGCCGAAGACTCCCTGAGGCGCAGGACTCGGGTCAGCGCTCGGGTCTGAGGAACAGCGCTCGGACCCGGGCAGCGGCACCCGGCCCGGGAGCCCCCGGTCGGACCCGAGCAGCAGCGCCCGGACCCGGAGCCCCCGGTCAGGCCCGTGAGTCGTCGGCGAACGATTCGAGAGCCTGACCGTCGAGTCGGTACGTCTCCCATTCCTCCTGCGCCTGGGCGCCCAGTGACCGGTAGAACCCGATCGAAGGCTCGTTCCATCTGAGCACGCACCATTCGAGGCGGGTCAGGCCCCGATCCTGACAGTGCTGCGCGAGACGGCCGAGCAGAGCCTTGCCCGCGCCGGCACCTCGGTGAGCGGGGTCGACGAAGAGATCCTCGAGCCAGATGCCGTTCTTGCCCGTCCAGGTGGAGAACGAATAGAACCAGATGGCGATGCCGATGATCTCACCGTCAGCCTCCGCGACGTAGCCGTAGGTGTTCGGCTTCCCGTCGGCGGGGAACATCACCGCCGCGAAGTCGTCCTCCGTCGCCTCGACGGCATCGGGCTCCTTCTCGTAGACGGCGAGGGCGTGGACGAGTCGCAGGATGTCGGGCAGGTCGTCCCTCGTCGCCTCCCGCACGCGGAATCCAGCTGTCGAGGTGGTGTCGGTCATGAGGTGCGCGCTGTCGGTCATGGGCATCAGTGTATCGATCGGACCCACGCGGTCACAGACGGTGTCCGCGCACCTGCTCGGGCAGCCGCTCCAGCTCCTCCGGGGTCGGCGAACCCGGAACCAGGGGACGGGACCGCGCGAAGTGGCCGGTGAACGCCTCGGCGACGGCGGCGACCGTGACCGCGGGATGGACCTCGGTGATCGACCCGCCCGTCGACGGATCCCAATCCACCCCCAGGGCCGCCTCGACGTCGGTGAGGACCGCGCGGATCGGGTCCGGATCCTCGACGACGACGGAGGAGGAGAACAGCCAGGCCCCGGAGACGACGCGCTGCGCGGTGCCGATGGCCTTGATGCGACCGCCGACGTTCACGCTGTGTTCGCCCGGGCAGTATTCGCCGGGGATCTCGCCGAGGCGGGCGGCGATTCCGATGCCGCGCAGGACATCGACGTACTCCTGCCCGAAACCGGCGAACCGAGCGTTCGTGTCCTTGATGAAGTCAGTGCTGGGTTCGATGTGGTCGATGACGAGTGAGCCCGGATGGTAGGCGGCGGCACGACCGCCGAGGCTGCGCAGGGCCGGGGTGAAGCCGTGCTCCCTGGCCGCGTCGACGGCGGCGGGGAACCCCGGCAGGAACCGATCCCGGGCCCCGAAGGCGACCGTCGGCTCCGGACGATAGACGCGCAGGGTCGCCCCTCGCTGTCCGCGTTTGACGGAGTCGAGCAGGACTCGTGCGAATGCCAGCTGCTCGACCGCATCGAGCCCGGTGGTCTCGACCGCGGTCATGCCCGTGAGGGCGGTCGGTGTCTTTGCGTGCACGGAGACAAGAGTACTCTCCCGGGCCGGTTCCAAGAGTTATGTCAGTCGAGACGGATATTGTTGTCCTGTGAGTATGTTGACGACATCAGGACATCGACTTCCAGGCGCTCCCGGCCGGCTGGTCACCGAGACCGCCGCGTGGGGAGCTCTCATCGTCCTTGCCGCGGTCAGCTATGTCGTGGCCGGAGCGAGCGGAATGCTTCTCACCCTGCAGGGGCAGCCGTACTCCACGGTCGCCGAGGCGCTCAGCGCGGGGGACTTCGACAACCGGGCCGGCAGTCTCTCCCTGCTCATCGTCTTCGTCCTGGCCGGGGCCGGCCTGTTCATCCCCGGCCACGTGTTCGCGACGAAGGGACCAGCCCCGCGCAAGATCGCGCTGAGTGCCACGGCCGTGGTTCTGGCGGTCCTGCTGGTCGTGCTCAGCTTCGCCCCGAGCGCCTGGATGACCTGGGTGGCGGCACTGATCCTGGGCGGACTCGTCGGACTCTTGATGAGCTTCAACCCCTTCGCGAACCAGAAACCCTGGCGCAGGGTCGGCGTTCCCGCCGCCTTCCTCGTCTTCCTCTCCTGTTCGTTCCAGATCCTCGGCGGTTCGGACGCCGGCACGCAGGCGCTGAAATGGATGAGCCTCGTCGTCGGCATCGCCGCGGCCGTCGGCGCCGTCATCATCTACCTCACCCCGGAACGAGCCCTGCACGCCGAGGCGTCGACGACGGGCGCCTTCCCGGAGGTCAGAGCGCGCATCGCCCGCCCGCCGGCGAAGATCGCCAACCCCTGGGTGTGCGTCGCCCTCTTCGCCGTGCTGGGAACGACCTTCATCCTGGCCCAGCCGACCGCGATCGAGAACAGCTTCGGGCAGGCCGGGTTCGCCCTCATCCTGGTGTGCTCCCTGCTGGGCTGGGCCATCGGGTTCGAGATGGGGCCCACCTTCGCTCCGGGAATGTCGCGCCCGCGCGTCTCGGCCTTCGCCCTCACCGTGTCGGGCATCCTGCTCGTCGCCACCGGCGCGATCGACGAGCTGTCGGGAAAGGTCGTCCTGTCCTCTGTGATCACCTTCCTCGTCGGCGTCGGGGTGCGTTCACAGCCCTACCACTTCTCCCGCCGCATCGGCGCCGTCGCCGGTGCGGTCGTGGCTCTGGCCCTCAACGCCCTCGACATCTCGGCGGTGGTGCCCGTGGGCGCGACCACCGACTGGGAGATCGCGCCCAGTGAGGTCGCCTACGGTGTGGTGGGCCTCGCCGCCGTCGTCGCGGGGGTCATCGGCCTCTTCATCTTCGACCCGCACCGGCTCCAGGGCCTGGCCGTGGACATCGTGCACGGCTTCCGTCCGCCCAACGGCGCCGGCGACAGTTCGACCGGTGAGGGGATCGCCGCCCCGCCCGACCGCCTCGGCGCCGGGTTCTTCATCGCCATCGAAGGCGGGGACGGCTCCGGCAAGAGCACCCAGATCAAGCGGATCTCCCGCGCCCTGGCCGATGAGGGATACGAGGTGGAGGCGACGCGGGAACCGGGCGGCACCGAGCTCGGCCGTCGGATCCGATCGGTGCTCTTCGACGCCGAGCCGCCGGCGCCGCGGGCAGAGGCGCTGCTGTTCGCCGCTGACCGGGCCCATCACATCGCGTCCCTGGTCGACCCGAGCCTCGAGGCCGGAAGCATCGTCATCACCGACCGCTACATCGATTCGACCATCGCCTATCAGGCGGCGGGCCGCCAGTTCGACACCGCGACGATCCTGGCGCTGAGCAAATGGGCGACCGAGGGCCTGACGCCCCACCTGACAATCGTCCTCGACATCGAACCCGAAGTGGCCGCGGCGCGAATGGGAGAGCGCGAGGAGAACAACTACCTCGACGAGGAGAACCAGCAGTTTCACCAGCGAGTGCGCCAGACCTACCTCTCCCGCGCCCATCAGGATCCCGCCCGCTACGTCGTTCTCGACGCCTCGGTGAGCACCGATGAGCTCACCGAACAGATCCTCACCGCGATCCGCGCCCGACTGCCGCGAGAGGTGGGACGGGTGCGATCGAGCGCGGTCGGAGCGAGGCCCGTCGGCGCCAGCGGCGCAGAGACTGCGGTGAGCACAGATGCCGCGGACACGAGCGCGCACATCGACGCGGTCGAATCTGCAGACGAGTCCGCAGCCCGACGCCGACCGGAGGAGACCGCCGACTCGGGCGAGGATGCCGCCGACAGGAACACGGCAGCCGATGACCCGGGCACAGGAGACGACGACGATTCGGAGTCCACCGCCGCGGCCGCGCACGAATCCGACGAATGGTGGTCGGAGGAGGCGGCGACCACGGTGCTGCCCGCTCATGGCTTCCAGCCGAGCGCGCCGCTGGTCGAGGACGACGAGGACGAGGACAACGTGCCGACGACCGTCATCGAAGCCCGCAGGAGTCAGCGTGCCAAGGACGCGGCCGGTGACGGGAACCGGGCCGGGACCGAGGACGACCCCGGAGACGGCTCGGAAGCCGAGGCGCCGGTCGCCGAGGACGAGATCGCCGACGAGGCGGACACGACGGTGCTTCCCACGCGCAGCCCGCGTCAGATGAGCCGCGAGCGACTCCAGGCCCAGGCGGAGATCGAACGTCAGGCCAGGGAACGGCTGCGCCAGCAGCGGGAGCGCAATCACAATCGTCTCCACAACCCGGAAGGTTCCTGAGTGAGCGTCTTCGATGAGCTCGTCGGACAGGACGAAGTGGTCAGGCAGCTCGACTATGCCCTGCACACCCCGGGAGCGATGACGCACGCGTGGATGTTCACCGGCCCACCGGGGTCGGGGCGATCGAATGCGGCCCGGGCATTCGCCGCCGCGTTGATCTCCGGCGGCACCACTGCCGACGACGTCACGGCACGCGTGCTCAAGGGGCAGCATGAGTCGCTGACGATCATGTCGACGCAGAAATCGGTCATCGCGATCGACGAGGTCCGCGAGCTCGTCTCGAAGGCGCAGTCGGCTCCGGTCAACTCCGCCTGGCGGGTGGTCATCATCGAAGACGCCGACCGGATGACCGAGCGCACCGCGAACGTGCTGCTGAAAGCGATCGAGGAACCGCCTCCCGCCACCGTGTGGCTGCTGTGCGCGCCGAGTCCGATCGACGTGCTCACGACCATCCGCTCCCGGTGCCGACCCGTGCGGCTGCGGATACCCTCACGTGAGGCCGTGGCCAGGCTCCTCATCGAGCGCGATCAGGTGGACGAGGACAAGGCCCGCTGGGCGGCCGCGGTGGCGCAGAATCACATCGGCCGCGCCAAGTACCTGGCCCGCAGCGAATCGGCCGGTGAGGAGCGGCGGAAGATCCTTGAGATCCCCGACAAGCTGACCTCGGTCGGCGCCACCATCCGCCTGGCCGGGCGCATCGTCGACGAGGCCGCCGAGACCGCGAAGGCCCGGGTCGAGGACCGCAATCGGGACGAACGCCGTGAACTCCTGACCAGCCTGGGCATCGAGTCGGAGAAGAGCATTCCGCCCTCGGCGAGGGCTCAGATCAGGCGGCTCGAGGAGGAGCAGAAGCGCAGATCGGTGCGGGCGCGCAATGACGAGCTCGACCGCATCTTCCTCGAGCTCATGAGCCTCTACCGCGACATCCTCATGTACCAGCTGGGGATCCGCGAGGGGTGGATCAACGCCGGGGAGGGCGATCTCATCGCCAAGCACGCGAACCGGGACGGCCCCGACACGACGCTGCTGCGCATCGATGCGATCGGTGAGGCGCGGAGGCGGCTGCAGACGAACATGTCGCCCGTCCTCATCGTCGAATCGGCGTTCGTCCTGCTGTCCAACCCCTGGCTGCTCGACGCGTAGAGTCTTCGCGTCGGCAGCAGCGGCGACGAGGTGGTCTTCAGTCTTCGGCGAGGAGTTCGCCGACGAGGGCCTGGGTCAGCTCGACGCGCCGCGGGATCCACAGTTGCAGAGCATGCTCGTTCCGGGCGTGCGACCCGCCTCCCACGGTGCCCAGCCCGTCGAGGGTCGGGGTCCCGACCCCGGCGGTGAAGTTCCCGTCCGACCCTCCGCCGACGGCGACGGAGCGCAGCGGCGGATGGCCGAGGGCAGACGCCAGCCGCTGCGCCCTGGCGTAGAGTCCCATCGCCATCTTCTGCTCCAGCGGTGCCCGATTGATCCCGCCTCTGACCTCCACCTTCGCCCCGGCCACGGTCGGGGTCAGCGAGGTGAGGATCTCATCGATGCGAATCTGCTCGGCCACGGTCGCGGCACGGGAGTCGATGCCGACGCTCGCCTCGGCGGGGACCGTGTTGGTCGTCGACCCGCTGCGCATGACCGTTGGGACCACCGAGGTGCCCACCGCGGGATCGTGGAGGGCGGCGATCCTGACCACCTGATTGGCCACCTCGAGCGTCGAATTGATGCCCTTCTCCGGTTCGACGCCGGCGTGGGCCGCGCGACCGGTGACCTCGAGGGAATAGATCGCCACCCCCTTCCGGGCGATCTTCACCGCTCCGTCCGGGGCGCCGCTTTCGAAGACGAGGGCGGCCTTGGCGCCACGGGCCTCGTCTTCGATGATCCGACGTGAACCCGGGGAGCCGAGCTCCTCGTCGGCGGTGATGAGCACACTGACTCCGTCGAGATCGCCGCGCCGCGCCCGCAGGCCGGCCAGCGCGTGCAGGGCGATGAGCAGCCCGCCCTTCATGTCATCGGCGCCGGGCCCGCGGACGACTCCCTCGGCGACGGAGAAGGGGAACGACTGGAGGGTTCCCGTCGGCCACACGGTGTCGTGATGCCCGATGAGGACGGCCTTGCGGGGACCGGAGCCGAAGCGCCACAGCAGGTGGGGACGAGCATCGGTCTCGATGATCCGCGGCGCCGACCCGAGCAGGCCGGTGCCGATGCGCGAGATCAGGTGGGCGCTGCGGGCGAGGGCCTCGGGATCGCCGGTGAACGACTCGCATTCGATGAGCGCTTGGAAGTCACTCATGAATTCTTCGGAGTCGAGCTCGGCCACCGGGGTCTCCCTTCCAGTCTGCGGTTCTGATGCTCGCACCAGACTACCGGGTGGCCGTCTCCTCCTTCGCGACGGTCTCCGAGTGGTTCTGCGAGGCGGAGCGGCCGGGCATGAGGAGCCCCGCCACGATCGCCAGCAGCGCCAGCCCCAGAGCGACCCAGAACGCGGCCTCGATTCCCGGCAGCAGGCCGGGCCCGTCGATGTCGGGACCGGTCACCCGCAGCGCGGTCACCTGCATGATGGCGATGAGCAGTGCGGTTCCCGCGGCCGCGGCCACCTGCTGCAGGGTGGTCAGGATCGCCGAACCGTGCGAGTACAGACGCGGCGGCAGCGGATTGAGCGAGGCGGTGAAGACCGGAGTGAAGATCAGCGACATCCCCAGGCTGAAGAGGATGTGACCGGTGATGAGGAACCACACGGGAGTGGTCAGGCCGACGAAGGTGAAGGCGAACATCACGACGGCCATGATGATCGTGCCCGTCACGGTCAGCGGACGTGCCCCGATCCGGTCGAAGACGCGGCCGACGACCGGGCCCATGAGGCCCATGGCGAGCCCGCCGGGCAGGAGGACCAGGCCGGTGACGATGCTGTCGAGGCCGCGCACGGTCTGCATGTAGATGGGGAGGATGATGATGACGCCGAAGAGCGCGACCATCGACAGGGACAGCAGCACGATCGAGGTGCGGAAGACCCCGAACCTGAACGTGCGCATGTCGAGCATCGGGCCGGTCGTGCGCTGCAGGGCGACTTGGCGCCAGACGAACACGGCGACCAGCGCGGCACCGGCGATCAGGGCGCCGACGGCCACCGCCCGTGAAGCCCCGGCGGTGCTCTCACCCAGCTGCGAGAGCCCGTAGACGAGACCGGCGAACCCGGGAACGGACAGGATCACCGAGGTGATGTCGAGCTTCTCCTCGCCGGGCTCCGACACGTTGCGCAGCCGCAGCAGTCCGCCCGTCATGACGATCACGACGACCGGGATGACGAAGATGAACAGGAAGCGCCACGAGAAGTTGGCGAGGATCAGACCCGAGATGGTCGGCCCGAGGGCGGGCGCCACGGCGATGACGATCGTGACGTTGCCCATCACCGCGCCGCGGCGGGAGACCGGAACCAGGTTGAGGATCGTGGTCATCAGCAGCGGGATCATGATGGCCGTGCCGAAGCCCTGCACGACTCGGGCCGCCAGGAGGGCGCCGAACCCCGGTGCCAGGGCGGCGATGACGGTGCCGGTGAGGAACGAGCCCATCGCCAGGGAGTACGCCTGCCGTGTGGTCAGGCGGGAGAGGATCCATCCGGTGGTGGGGATGACGACGGCCATGGTGAGCATGAAGCCGGTCGTCACCCACTGCACGGTCGAGGGGGACACATCGAGGCTGTCGATGAGGTGGGGCAGGGCGACATTGAGGATGGTCTCGTTGAGGATGACGACGAACGCGGCGGCCAGCAGGAGCGCGATGGTGAGCACCGACCCCTGGGGGAGAGGGACAGGGCTCTCGGATGGGGATGCGGATGAAGACGCTGTGGAATGAGCAGACACGTGCCACCTTCTCGAGGATTCGACGGAGGCGTCGGGAACGGCGGAACCGGTGAATGGCCTGCGGATTCGAGATGGGGGAGGGTTCGCGAATGTAGGCGCACCACCGAGGTCAGCCGGAACGCCGACGGGGATCAGGGGTGTTGTCGCAGTCATCGGACTGCACAGATGCGCTACTTCACCCGATGATGGTAGCACGCGCAGTGTGACCGCCACCATGGTTCGCGCGATCGTTTTGACCGGCGGTGACGAAGTTGGCTAAAGTTGGTGCGGTTGCCGCCTTAGCTCAGTCGGCAGAGCGTCTTACTCGTAATAAGAAGGTCGCGGGTTCGATTCCCGCAGGCGGCTCGGCAACAGGCCGGACACGGAAGTGTCCGGCCTTTTCACTTGCCCGGAACGCGAGACCCGGACCCGCGCTTCCGCCCGACTGTGTTGACGCTCACATCAATCTGGTATTCAATGGTGACTGAGGAAGTTACTGAACGATCGATCAGCAACATGGCGGAGCGCATATGAGCAGCACCCCGATAGTCGGGGCCAGGCGGACCCTCTTCTCCCAGGACCACGAGGACTTCCGGCAGGTCGTGCGCGCCTTCGTCGACGCCGAGGTCCGGGGCCACGCGGAGGACTGGGCGGACGCGGGCATCGTGCCCAAGGAGTTGTTCGCAAAGGCCGCCGAGGTGGGGATCCTCGGGTTCTCGATCCCTGCGGCCTACGGCGGCGGAGGCAGCGACGACTTCCGGTTCAACGCCATCATGGCCGAGGAGATCTCCCGCCATCCGGTCTCGTCGGGAATGGGCGGGCTCAGCCTGGCCAACGACATCGTCATCCCGTACTTCACCGCGCTGACGAACGACGACCAGAAGCGGCGCTGGCTGCCCGGGATCGCCGCCGGCAGCAGCGTCGTCGCCGTCGCGATGACCGAGCCCGGCACCGGCAGCGATCTGTCGGGAATCCACACGAGAGCCGTGAGGGACGGCGACGAGTACATCGTCACCGGCTCGAAGATCTTCATCTCCAACGGGCAGAACGCCGACCTCGTCGTCACCGTCGTCCGCACCGGCGAGCACCCGCACCGAGGCCTGAGCCTGCTCGTCGTCCCCACCGACACTCCCGGCTTCTCCCGCGGGCGCAACCTCGACAAGATCGGCCTGCATGCCCAGGACACGAGCGAACTGAGCTATGACGAGGTCCGCGTGCCCGCCGAGAACCTCCTCGGCGAGGAGGGCTCCGGCTTCTCCCACCTCATGCGCAACCTGCCGCAGGAGCGCATCTCGATCGCCGTCGCCGCCGTCGCCGCCTGCGAGGGAGTGCTCGAGCGCACTCTGACCTACCTCAAGCAGCGGCACGCCTTCGGCCAGCCCATCGGCAGCTTCCAGAACTCGCGCTTCGAGATGGCCGAGATGGTGGCCACGACCCGCGCCCAACGCGCCTATATCGACTCCCTGCTGCTGGCCCACATCGACGGCGAACTCAGCGCCGAGGACGCGGCGGCCGCCAAGTTCCTGACCACCGAGCACTACGTCTCCGTCGTCAACCGCTGCCTGCAGCTGCACGGGGGCTACGGCTACATGCGCGAGTTCCGCATCGCCCAGGACTACGAGGACGCGCGGGTGACGACCATCTACGGCGGCACGACCGAGATCATGAAGGAGATCGTCGGCCGCTCCCTGGGCCTTTGAACGGCCACGAACCATCATCGACCACGAACCAGCCCAGACCGCGAGCCAGCACAGACCGCGAACCAGCCCAGACCACGAATCGGCACAGGCCACGACAGCAACTGTGAGGAACACATGAGCGACGCGTACATCTACGACGCAGTGCGCACCCCGCGCGGGAAGAACCGCGGAGGTGCCCTGCACAGCATCAAACCGATCGACCTCGTGACCGGGCTCATCGACGCCCTGCGCGAACGCAACCCCGGCCTCGACGATTCCCACATCGACGACCTCGTGCTCGGCGTCGTCTCCCCGGTGGGGGAGCAGGGCGGCGACATCGCCCGCACCGCCGCGCTCGTCGCCGGACTCGACGAATCCGTCGCCGGGGTCCAGATCAACCGGTTCTGCGCCTCGGGCCTCGAAGCCGTCAATCTCGCCGCGGCGAAGGTCGCCAGCGGCTTCGAATCCCTCGTCCTCGCCGGCGGGGTCGAATCGATGTCGCGCGTGCCGATCGGCTCCGACGGCGGGGCCTGGGCCCAGGACCCGACCACCAACTACGACACGTACTTCGTTCCGCAGGGGGTCGGCGCCGACCTCATCGCCACCACGGAGGGCTTCACCCGCGCCGATGTCGACGCCTTCGCCGTCGCATCCCAGAACCGGGCCGAAGACGCCTGGACCGAAGGCCGGTTCGCCCGCTCAATCGTGCCCGTCAAGGACATCAACGGCGTCACCGTGCTCGACACCGACGAGCACATGCGTCCGGGGTCGACCGTCGAATCCCTGGCCCAGCTGGGGTCGGCTTTCGAGAAGCTCGCCGCACAGACCGGCTTCGACGAGGTGGCGCTGCAGAAGTACCACTGGATCGAAGCCATCGACCACGTCCACACCGCGGCGAACTCCTCGGGAATCGTCGACGGCTCCGCCCTCGTCGTCGTCGGCAGCGCCGAGGCCGGGGAGGCGATGGGCATGACGCCGCGCGCCCGCATCGTCGCCACCGCCGTGACCGGCACGGACCCGACGATCATGCTGACCGGGCCGACCCCGGCCACGCTCAAGGTCCTCGACAAGGCCGGCCTGGAGGTCTTCGACATCGACCTGTTCGAGCTCAACGAGGCCTTCGCCGCCGTCGTCCTCAAATGGATGAAGGATCTCGACATCCCGCACGAGAGAGTCAACGTCAACGGCGGAGCGATCGCCATGGGCCACCCGCTGGGAGCGACCGGAGCCATGATCCTGGGCACCCTGGTCGACGAACTCGAACGCCGCGACCTGCAGCGCGGACTCGCCACCCTGTGCATCGGTGGCGGAATGGGCGTTGCGACGATCATCGAAAGGGTCTGACATCACGAACTCCGACACCACCGAGTACGCCCGCAGAATCGACTCCGACGGCATCGTCACCATCGTCATCGACGACCCCGATTCCTCGGTCAACACGATGAATGACCACTTCGCCACCGCCCTCGCAGGCAGCGTGGAGTGGCTCGAAGCCAATATCGCCGATATCCGCGGAGTCATCCTCACCTCGGCGAAGACGACGTTCTTCGCCGGCGGCGACCTCAACCGGCTGCGTGCCGCCGATCCTGCGAACGCCGAGTCCGAGACCGCGCAGATCAACCACGTCAAGGGGCTGCTGCGCCGGCTCGAGACACTGGGCCGGCCCGTGGTGGCGGCCCTGAACGGGACGGCGCTGGGCGGGGGACTCGAGGTCGCGCTCGCTGCTCATCACCGGATCGCCGCCGCCGACGTCGCCAGTGCCCGCTTCGGCTTCCCCGAGGTCTCACTCGGTCTCCTGCCCGGCGGCGGGGGAATCGCCCGCACCGTGCGGTTGCTCGGCCTCCAGGACGCCCTGCAGCAGGCCATCCTGCCGTCGACGAAGTTCACCGCCACCGCGGCGAAGGACCTGGGACTCATCGATGAGCTCGCACCCCTGGCCGAACTCGAGACCCGGGCGGTGCTCTGGATCCGCGAGCACCCGGACGCCGCTCAGCCCTGGGATCGCAAGGGATTCCGGATCCCCGGCGGCTCACCCGCCTCGCCGTCCCTGGCCTCCATGCTCCCGGCGATGCCGGCTCTCCTGCGCCGCCAGCTCAAGGGCGCGCCCATGCCCGCCCCACGGGCGGCACTGGCGGCCGCCGTCGAAGGCGCCTCCGTCGACATCGACACCGCGCTGAAGGTCGAGACCCGCTACTTCGTCAGCCTCACCCACACCCCGGTGGCGAAGAACATGATCAAGGCGTTCTTCTTCGACCTCGGCCACATCGGCTCCGGCGGATCCAGGCCCGAGGGCCACGAGCCGCGGCAGGTGAAGCGGCTCGGCGTGCTCGGGGCCGGAATGATGGGAGCCGCGATCGCCTACACCGCGGCGAAGACAGGCATCGACGTCGTCCTCAAGGACATCAGCCTCGACGCGGCGGAGAGAGGCAAGGACTACGCCCGCACATGGGAGGAATCGGCACTCGCCAAGGGCCGGACCACCTCGGCGAAGAGCGAAGCACTGCTCAGCCGGATCACCCCGACGGAGACGGCCGCCGACTTCGCCGGCGTGGACTTCGTCATCGAGGCGGTCTTCGAATCCGTTCCCGTCAAGCAGCAGGTGTTCGCCGAGATCGAGGACATCGTCGACCCCGATGCGATCCTCGGCTCGAACACCTCGACGCTGCCGATCACGGAGCTCGCCTCGGGGGTCGAGCGGGAGGCCGACTTCATCGGCGTGCACTTCTTCTCACCGGCCGACCGGATGCCGCTGGTCGAGATCATCCGCGGCGAGAGGACCTCGGACGCGGCCCTGGCGCGGACCTTCGACCTCGTCCAGCAGATCCGCAAGACCCCGATCGTCGTCAACGACTCGCGCGGCTTCTTCACCTCCCGCGTGATCGGGACCTTCATCGCCGAGGCGGTCGCCGCGGTGGGCGAGGGCGTGGAGCCGGCGAGCGTCGAGCAGGCGGCCCTCCAGGCCGGATACCCGACGGGCGCCCTGCAGCTGCTCGATGAGCTCAGTCTGACCCTGTCGCAGAAGATCCGCCAGGAGACCCGCGCAGCGACCGAGGCGGCCGGCGGCACCTGGGAGGAGCATCCGTCGGAGGCCGTGATCGACTGGATGGTCGAGCAGGGCCGGACCGGGCGCAGGGACGGACGTGGATTCTACGACTACGACGAGACCGGCGGGCGCGCACGGCTGTGGCCGCAGCTGCGCACGCGATTCGGCTCGGGTTCGTCCGGGCCGCTCCCACGGCAGGCGTTCGTCGACCTGCAGGAGCGGATGCTCTTCGCCGAGTCGATCGAGACGATCAGGTGCCTCGACGAGGGAGTGCTCACCTCGGTGCCGGATGCGAACATCGGTTCCATCTACGGCATCGGCTTCCCTGCCTGGACGGGAGGCGTCCTCCAGTACGTCAACCAGTACGAGGGCGGCCTGAGCGGATTCGTCGAGCGGGCGCGCGAACTCGCCGCCGCATACGGCGACCGGTTCTCACCCCCGCAGTCGCTGCTCGAACGGGCCGCAGCCGGCACCACCTACGACTAGCCCAAGAGCCGGCGCGAGCCGTCTGTGGCGCCTTCGAGCCGGCTCATCGGCCCAGCTCGAGGGCGGCCCGGGCGGCGGTGCGCAGCTGCCGGCTGACGTTCTCAGGGCTGAGGCCGCGGGCCAGATGCGGGGTCGAATTCATCATGCCGAAGACGGCGTGGACCCGGATCGTCGCGCCCTCGGGCCCCCAGTCCGGATGCACGTCCTCGACGACCCTTGCCCAGTCGCTGACATAGGCACGCTGCAGACGGCGAATGGTGCGCCGGGACTGCTCGGGCAGGGCGGCGAAGTCGCGATCCTGGATGCGGATGAGCTCGGGTTCGGACATCGCGAAGTCGATGTGGAAGTCGATGAGGCGGACCAGCACCTCGGCGGCGCTCGCCGGGGCAGCCGCGCCGGTGATGACCTCCCGGCCGCCGGAGTGGAGATACTCGGAGATGCGGACGAGGAGCTCCTCGAGGACGGCCTCCTTCGACTGGAAATGCCGGTAGACGGCCGGAGTCGAGATCCCCGCCCCGTTCGCCAGGTCCTCGAGTCGCACTCCGTGGAAGCCGTGCCGGGCGAAGAGGGCCTTCGCCACCGTCAGCAGCTGTTCGCGCCTGGCCGCCTTGGCCGCCGCCCGTCCGGACGGCGCCCCGCCGGTTCCCGGCGTCCCGCCAGTTCCCGGCGCCGCGCCGGCCCCCGTCTGCCCGCCTGCTCCCGTGGGGCTGCCGGCCCCCGTCGGCCCGCCTGCTCCCGTCGGCGCGTCGTTGGTGCTCGTGCCGGTGCTCTCAGATGCCATGGTCTTCGCCTTCGTCGAATCCGCCGCCGACGTGTGCGTTGTCACAGTCGCCGTCACGCAGTATCATAGCAGTCAGTTAACAAGAATTAACTGAAAATTCGGGGCAGGGAAGGGAAGCGCCAATGAGAGCAGTGGGAACCGCGGTCGGTCCGGCCGCGGGTGAGGAGAACACCCGCGCACACGCCGCGCTCATCGCCGAGCTGCGGGAGCGCACCCGGGCAGCGGCGAGGGGCGGGTCGGAGAAGTCGCGGCAGCGGCATCTCGACCGCGGCAAGCTGCTTCCCCGTGACCGGGTCGAGCACCTCATCGACCCCGGCACCCCGTTCCTCGAGCTCTCCCCGCTGGCAGCGACCGGCATGTACGAGGACGCGAGCCCCGGCGCCGGCATCATCACCGGCATCGGCCGGGTCAGCGGGCGCGAATGCGTCATCGTCGCCAACGACGCAACGGTCAAGGGCGGCACCTACTACCCGGTCACGGTGAAGAAGCACCTGCGCGCCCAGGAGGTCGCGAAGGACAACCGTCTGCCCTGCATCTACCTCGTCGATTCCGGGGGCGCGAACCTGCCCAACCAGGACGAGGTGTTCCCCGACCGCGAGCACTTCGGGCGCATCTTCTACAACCAGGCCACCCTCTCGGCGGCGGGCATCCCGCAGCTGGCCGCGGTCCTCGGCTCCTGCACCGCCGGCGGCGCGTACGTGCCGGCCATGGCCGACGAATCGATCATCGTGGCCGAACAGGGCACGATCTTCCTCGGCGGCCCGCCGCTGGTCAAGGCCGCCACGGGGGAGGAGGTCAGTGCCGAGGACCTCGGCGGAGGCGCGCTCCACTCCCGGATCTCCGGGGTCACCGACCACCTCGCCGCCAACGACTCCCACGCCCTGGAGATCATGCGCGACATCGTCTCCACCCTCGGACCGAGGGGAGCGCCGAACTGGGACCGCGTCGACCCACGCGAGCCGGCGCATCCGCCCGAGGAGCTCACCGCGGTGGTCCCCGTCGACTCCCGGGTGCCCTACGACGTCCGCGAGGTCATCGCCCGCCTCGTCGACGGCTCACTGTTCCACGAGTTCAAGGCCGAGTACGGCACCACCCTCGTCACCGGCTTCGCCCACCTCGACGGTCACCCGGTCGGAATCGTCGCGAACAACGGCATCCTGTTCGGCGAATCCGCGCAGAAGGGCGCGCACTTCATCGAACTCTGCGACCAACGGAGCGTGCCGCTGGTCTTCCTCCAGAACATCTCCGGCTTCATGGTCGGGCGCGACTACGAGGCCGGCGGCATCGCCAAGCACGGGGCGAAGATGGTCAACGCCGTCGCCACCGCCCGGGTGCCCAAGTTCACCGTCGTCGTCGGCGGATCCTTCGGCGCCGGCAACTACTCGATGTGCGGGCGCGCTTACAGCCCCCGCTTCCTGTGGATGTGGCCCAACGCCCGCATCTCGGTGATGGGCGGCGAGCAGGCCGCGAGTGTGCTCTCGACGGTCAAGCGCGAGCAGATCGAGGGCCGGGGCGAGACCTGGAGCGCCGCGGACGAGGAGGCGTTCAAACAGCCCATCCGCGACCAGTACGAAGCCCAGGGCAACCCGTACCACTCCACGGCCCGGCTCTGGGACGACGGGATCATCGAACCCGCCGACACCCGCCAGGTCCTGTCCCTGGCCCTCGACCTCGCCCGCTTCGCCCCGATGGAACGCCCGCTGTCGGCCGCCGGCTACGGCGTCTTCAGAATGTGAGCTGAGAGACCATGAGCAGAATGTTCCGCACCGTCCTCATCGCCAACCGCGGCGAGATCGCCCTCCGGGTCATCCGCACCTGCCGACGACTGGGCATCAGAACCGTGGCCGTGTACTCCGACGCCGATGTCCATGCCGCCCACGTCCGCGCCGCCGATACCGCGGTCCGCCTCGGTCCGGCCGCCGCCAGCGAGTCCTACCTGCGCATCGACAAGGTCATCGCCGCGGCCCAGGCCACCGGTGCCCAGGCCATCCACCCCGGCTACGGCTTCCTGTCCGAGAACGCCGACTTCGCGTCCGCGTGCGAGGCCGCGGGAATCGTGTTCCTCGGTCCTGACTCGCACGCCATCCGGATCATGGGCGACAAGATCACCGCCAAGCACGCGGTGTCCGCCCGCGGCGTGCCGCTGGTGCCCGGCACCAAGGACGCGGCGATGACGAATGAGCAGCTCATCGCCGCGGCCGGCGGCATCGGCTTCCCCGTCCTCATCAAGCCCTCCGCCGGTGGGGGCGGCAAGGGCATGCACGCCGTCCACGACGCCGTCGACCTGCCCGCCGCCCTGGAGGCGGCCCGGCGCGAGGCGGCCAGCTCCTTCGGCGACGACACCCTGTTCCTCGAACGCCTCGTCGCCACCCCGCGCCACATCGAGGTCCAGGTCCTCGCCGACACCCACGGCAACGTCATCCACCTCGGCGAACGCGAGTGCTCACTGCAGCGTCGCCATCAGAAGGTGATCGAGGAGGCGCCCTCGGCCCTGCTCGACCCCGCGACCCGGGCCCGCATCGGGCAGGCCGCCTGTGAGACGGCGAAGTCCGTCGGCTACCGCGGTGCCGGCACCGTCGAATTCATCGTCGGGGCCGACCGGCCCGATGAGTTCTTCTTCATGGAGATGAACACCCGGCTGCAGGTCGAGCATCCCGTCACCGAGGAGGTCACCGGCGTCGACCTCGTCGAACTCCAGCTGCGCATCGGCGCCGGTGAGGAGCTGCCCCTGGCTCAGGACGACATCACCCTGACCGGTCATGCGATCGAAGCCCGCATCTACGCCGAGGACCCGGCCCGCGGCTTCCTGCCCACCGGCGGCAGAGCCCTCGACGTCGTGTTCCCCGCGGGAGAGGGCATCCGCGTCGACGCGGGACTGGCCGCCGGGCAGACGATCGCCTCCGACTACGACCCGATGATCGCCAAGCTCATCGTCCATGCCCCCGACCGGGCCACCGCCATCGCTCGCCTCGACGCGGCACTGGCGGCGTCCGCGGTGCCGGGGATCGTGACGAACATCGACTTCCTGCGCACCCTGCTCGGTCTCGACGCGGTCGTGTCCGGTGACCTCGACACCTCACTCATCGACACGATGGGCGCCGATCAGCTCGCCCACGTCGCGGGCGAGGCCGAGAGGCAGTTCGCCGCCGCCGCGGTGCGCGCGACGGCGGGGAAGGCGGGAACCGAGCTCACCGGCGCCGTGACGAGTGAGGACGTCGCCCCGACCGCCTCGGCGTGGGCGCGCTCGACCGCCTGGCGGACCTCGCGCCCGGACTTCCGCCCCACCGTCCGCCTCGCCTCCGGCGGGGAGCACTTCGACGTCGAGGCGACCGTCGACGACATCCACGTCGACGAGGCGGGGCTGTGGCACGTGAGCATCGATGGAGTCGGGCACACCGGGCGGGTGTTCTCCGATTCCGGCAGCCGCAGCATCTGGATCAGCGGCGCGGGCGGCATCCATGTCTTCACCCGGCCCGTCGCCGACACCGCCCTCCACCCCGGTGAGGGCGGCTCGCAGGTGCTCGCCCCGATGCCCGGCTCCGTCGTCCGGGTGCTCGTCGACTCCGGCACCCACGTGGGCCAGGGCGATCCGATCGTCATCGTCGAGGCGATGAAGATGGAGCACGTGCTCACGGCACCCGCCGCCGGCAGCGTCACCGTCGCCGTGGCCGAGGGGGCGCAGGTCGCCCTCGACGAGGTGCTCGCCACGGTCGTCGAGGACGACGAGGCGGCTGTGACCAGCAGCGGCGAACGGGCAACACCGTGACCCAGACCAGACCGACAATGATGGAGGGGAAGGCATGACTGCTTTCGTTCCGGGCATGCTGCCCGAAGAGTACGAGGATCTGCGACGTTCGGTCGCGAAGTTCGCCGACGAGGAGGTCGCGCCCGTCAGCGCCGAACTCGACGCCGCCCACGAGTTCCCCTACGAGCTGGTGGCGAAGATGGGGCGGATGGGCCTGTTCGGCCTGCCCTTCGACGAGGAGTACGGCGGGATGGGCGGGGACTACTTCGCGCTCACCCTGGCGATCGAGGAGATCGCCCGGGTCAACCAGTCGCTGGCGATCACCCTCGAGGCCGGGGTCTCGCTGGGAGCGATGCCGATCTACCGGTTCGGCACCGAGGAGCAGAAGCGCGAGTGGCTGCCGCAGCTCACCGACGGCTCCGGGCTGGCGGCGTTCGGGCTGACCGAGCCCGAGGCCGGCTCCGACGCCGGGGGCACGAAGACGAAGGCCACGCTCGCCGACGGCACGTGGACGGTCAACGGCGGCAAGTGCTTCATCACCAACTCGGGCACCGACATCACCCGGCTGGTCACGGCCACCGCGGTGACGGGAACCCGGACGTCGAAGAGCGGCCGTGAGGTCCCCGAGATCTCGACGATCATCATCCCCTCCGGCACCCCCGGCTTCACCGTGGAGCCGGCCTACGACAAGGTGGGCTGGAACTCCTCCGACACCCACCCGCTGACCTTCGACAA
>JAPSIC010000034.1 GCA_031179165.1 Brevibacterium sp. | reverse complement strand
ACGCGGCCCGCATGGCGCTGTGGGGAGACGGCCAGCACCGGGTCAGCCTCGACGAGGTGATCGAGACGATGCGCCAGACCGGGGCCGACATGAGCTCGAAGTACAAGGAGACTGCGCTCGGCGGCCTGGCCGTCAACGTCGTGGAGTGCTGAGGCAGGGAATCAGTGGAGTTCTAGGCACGGAATCAGTGGTCACAAACCGGAGGGAAATCGGCGTTCTCGCGCGATTTCCCTCCGGTTTCTGACCACACATTTCTGCGCTGAGACCACTCCGGTCAGTCGCCTGCGCCGCAGGGACCCGATTGTCGGTCTGACAATCGTCTGCCGCCGTTCGGGGTCATCCTGATCCAGTTCCGCGTCGTAGAGTTCGGCAGTTTTTGCCATATTTGGCAGCAGTTCCGCCGGGCAGAATGTGAGTAAGCCGTGCACATCTGCCAACACAAGGACTGCAATGACGACTACCGCCCACAACCGCCTGTCCGGAGACGGACGCCGGATCCGCATCGGAATCGACACTGGAGGCACATTCACCGACGTCGTCGCCTTCGACGAGGCTTCGGGGACGCTGACGTCGACCAAGGCGCCGTCGACCCCGGCCAACCCTGCCGACGGCTTCATCTCCGGCGTCGAGAAGGTGCTGCAGATCATGCAGGCGGACGGGAGCGAGATCAGCGCCGTCAGCCACGGCACCACGGTCGCGACCAATCAGCTGCTCGAGGCGAAGATCGAACGTCTGGGCTTCATCACCACCGAAGGGTACGAGTTCGTCCTCGAGATCGCCCGGCAGGCGGTGCCGGACGGGTACGGCAATTCCTATTTCTGGGTGAAGCCAGAAAGAATCGTCCCGGCCGACCTCGTCAAGACCGTCCGCGGTCGACTCGCGTTCGACGGTTCCGAAGTCCGACCCTTCGACGAGGAGGGAGCACGCGCCGTCGCCCGCTGGTTCCGGGACCAGGACATCGCCACGCTGGGCGTCAACTTTCTCCACGCCTATGCCAATCCGGCACACGAACAGCGGATGCGTCAGATCCTGGCCGAGGAGCACCCAGAGGCGATCGTCTCCCTGTCGTCCGAGGTGTTGCGCGAATACCGCGAATACGAGCGGTCGATGACCACTCTCGTCGATGCCGCCGTCAAACCCACCGTCGGCCGTTATGTGCAGAACATCCACGAGCGCCTGGAGAGATTCGCCGGCTCCGGGAATGGTGCGGCAGGCAGCCTCCCCTTCTATATTATGAAGTCCAACGGCGGCGTCCTCTCCGCCGCCGAGGTGGTCAATCAGCCCATCACCACAGTCCTCTCCGGCCCGGCCGCCGGCGCCCTGGGCGCGGGAGTCATCACCCAGACCGCAGGTTTCGATCGGGTCCTCACCTGTGATGGCGGTGGCACCTCGACCGATGTCGCTGTCATCCTCAGCGGTGAACCCGAGTTGACCACAGAGGGATCGGTCGGCGCCTATCCCTCCAAGATTCCGATGATCGACGTCGTCACGGTCGGCGCCGGGGGCGGTTCGATCGCCTGGACCACGCCGGAAGGGCAGCTCAAGGTCGGCCCGCACTCGGCTGGCGCCGACCCGGGACCCATCTGCTACGGCCAGGGTGGCACCGAGCCGACAATCACCGACGCCCACCTGGCGCTGGGGCGGATTCCTCCACATCTGCTCGGCGGGGAGATCCCACTCGACGCCGAGGCGGCACGTGGCAGCATCTCCGAGCTCGGGCAGCGTCTCGGGCTCAGCCCCGAGCAGGCGGCGGCAGGCATCCTGGAGATCTCGGCTTGGCATCAGGCCAATGCGCTGCGCCAGATCTCGGTCAAGCGCGGTCTCGACGTTCGCGACTTCATGTTGGCGACCTTCGGGGGTTCCGGTTCGCTGCTGGCCTGTCGGCTGGTCGACATCCTTGGGTTGGCCGGCGTCGTGGTGCCGCAGAATCCCGGCAATGTCTCCGCCTTCGGCCTGCTCACCGTCGACGTGAAGAACGACTACGTGCAGACGGCCGTGACCAAGGACGACTCCCTCGAACTCAGCGCCATCCAGCAGCTGCTGGATCAATTGCAGGACAAAGCGGCCGCTGCGCTGCGTCAGGAGGGATTCCCCGCCGAGGCGCACCAGTTCGCCCGTTCTGTCGACCTGCGTTACTTCGGACAGGCGTTCGAAGTCCGCGTGCCTGCCCCCGATGGGCCGATCACCCGGGCCTGGGCCGACCAGGTCGCCGAGGCCTTCCACGACGAACACCGGCAGCTCTACGGCTATGACTTCCGCGGCGATGCCACTCAGCAGGTGGAATGGGTGAACTTCCGGGTCTCCGGCATCGGACCGATCAGGCGCCCCGAGCTGCTGCGCATCGGCTCGGCCGCCGAGGCGATGTCCCTCGACGACCGGGCGCGGACAGGCACTCGTGACGTGTGCTTCGACGCCGAGATCGGATACGTGCCGACGGCGATCTGCTGGCGCCCTGATCTGCTCGAAGGCGATGCGGTGGCCGGACCGGCGATCATCGAGGAATACGGCTCCACTGCGCCCATCCACCCCGGGTTCACAGCCCGGGTCGACGGTGTCGGCAATCTGATCGTCACCAAGGATCCCGCTACCGAGGAGAAGCACCAGTGACTGCGACACAGACCCCATCAAACCTGTCGACCGCGCCTCTGACCGGGGAGGCGCTGGAGGACTACCTGGCTTCGGCTCCGGTTAATCCCGCTGGACTGCCGACGCCGTACGAGCACGGTAATCGGCTCACCCCGGAGGGTACGGGCGTCGACCCCGTTCTCGTCGAGATCGTTGAAGGAACCTTGGCCAGTGTCGAGATGGAGGTCGAGACGGCGATCGCCCGAACGTCACGTTCGCCGATGATCCGTGACGCCCATGACTTCCGCGCCGGCATCCACGATCGGCAGTTGCGCAAGCTCACTGGCCGTTCGTACTCGGCACTCGTCCATCCGATCGTGCGCGATTTCCCGCTGGAGACGATGCGTGAGGGCGATGTGTACTTCCACAACGACGTCTACGAATCCGAAGGCGGGATCGGTCACCTGCCCGACCTGTGCGTGACGGTGCCGGTGTTCCACGACGGTGAGGTCGTGTGCTTCGTGCAGGCGTTCGGCCATCACGATGATATCGGCGGCGCGGCTCCGGGTTCGATGCCGTCAGGAGCTACCTCGGTGCACGAGGAGGGGCTCGCTGTCCCGCCGATCCGCCTGTGGGAGGCTGGCGAGCCGAACCGGGCAGCCTTGCGGATCATGACTCGCAATTCCCGGATGCCCGAATCGCTGGCCGCCGACCTCGACGCCGAATGCTCGGCCTGCCTAATGGGTGCGCGTCGGCTGGCGGAACTCTTCGGCCGGTACGGGCGCGCTGACGTCGAGGCGGCCTTCGACACCATTCTCGACAACACCACCGAAATCTACCGGAGGGAGATTCTGGCGAAGATTCCCGACGGCCAGTACGTGTGGGAGGACTATGCCGAGCACGACGGGGTCACCGAACCGCAGCTGCACACGCAACGGATCACGTTGACGAAGACGTCGACCGGTGGTCCCGGGAACGGGCCGCGGCTCATCATCGATTTCACCGGCACCGCCGCACAGGCCTCCGGGCCGATCAATCACTGCGGGGACTATGTGGGTGGAAACTTCCTCAAGAAGTGGCTGGCCCCGATCCTGCGCAATCTGGCCGACACCCCGGAGCGGATGGGCGAGCTCGACGTCAACGAGGGCGTCGTGCCACTGATCGAAATGAGATTCCCCGAGAAGGGCACCCTGCTGACTCCGATCTATCCCGCCCCGACGAATGCCCGCACCTTCGTGATCCTGCGGCTGCTGGGGGTGCTCGCCGGCGTGGTCGCCAAAGCGGTCGACGGACGGATGCCCGCCGATCAGGAGACGATCCGCTATACGGGTGTCTATGGCAAGGACCGAGACGGAAAGGACTATCTCATGCGCGAGGTGCTCGGCGGTGGATCCGGCGGACGCTTCTACGCCGATGGGGAGGACACCATCCACGTGGTGCCCGACTCGCGGAATCTGCCGACCGAGTTCACCGAGTCGCGGTTCCCGTTCCTCGTCGAACGCCTCGGCCTGGCCGTGGACTCGGGAGGCGCCGGGCGCCATCGGGGCGGATTGGGATATGAGAAGCACATCCGGATGCTGCGCGACGGACACTTCATGTCGATCGCCGACCGTTCGATCCTGGCATGCTGGGGGGTCAAGGGCGGCAAGGCCGGCAAGCCGTTCCAGGTCACCATCGACCCGGGCGGGCCCAACGAACGCGAAGTCGATGCGCTCGCCGATGCGGAGCCGATCAGGGCAGGGGAGGTGGTCCGGATCCGGACCACGGGCGGCGGCGGGTGGGGTGATCCGCTCGAGCGACCCCTCGACGAGGTCGAACGCGACCTGCGCTGGGGCAAGATCAGTGTGGCCGGTGCTCGCGATGACTACGGGGTGGTGGCTGCAGGCACTCCTGACGACCTGCAGATCGACGCCGAGGCAACTGCTCGGCTGCGTGAACAGCGGCGTCGCGACGCCGCTGACTTGCCGTTCTTCGACCGTGGTCCCGGCTATGCTGCGCTGAGGCCGGACGGGGTCGCGGCCGCGGACGTTGATTGGGTCTGACATGAGAGTGCTGGTGGCGCTGGGCGGCAACGCCATGACCGCGCCCGACGGTTCGGCCAGCGCGGACGATCAGCGCAAGGCCATCGCCGAGTCGTGCCGTCCACTGGCGGAACTCGTCGAGGCCGGCCACGAATTGGTGATCACCCACGGCAACGGACCCCAGGTCGGCAACATCCTGCGCAAGAACGAACTAGCAGCCCACGAGCTCCCGCCGGTGTCGCTCGACTGGTGCGGAGCGCAGACGCAGGGCACCCTCGGCTTCACCATTGTCAACCAACTGGAGAAGGAGCTGAGCCGACGCGGGATCACCCGCAGCATCGTCGCCTTAATCACCCGCACTCGTGTCGATCCAGAGGATCCGGCGTTCGCGGATCCGGTCAAACCGATCGGCCAGTACCGCGACGAAGAGTACGCGCGAGCGATGGGTGAACACGGTCAGCACTGGAAGGACTTCGGTGCCAAGGGATGGCGGCGGGTGGTTCCCTCCCCGGTGCCGCAGGAAGTGCTGGAGACAGCGACGATCATCAGTCTGGTCGACCAGGGTTCGCTAGTGGTCGCGGCAGGTGGGGGAGGAATTCCTGTGATCAGGGATGGTGACGGAGTTCGCGGTGTGGACGCGGTCATCGACAAGGACCTCACCGCAGCTCGCCTCGGCCACTCGGTGGGTGCCGAGGTGCTCATCATCGCCACCGACGTCGAGCACGCGGTGATCGGATACGGGACGCGCGATGAGCAGCCGATCGATGCAATCGGCGCCGAGGCGATGCGTGCGCTGGTCGATGAAGGGCACTTCGCATCGGGGTCGATGGGACCGAAAGTCGCCGCCGTTCTGCAGTTCGTGGCCGACGGTGGAACTCGCGGCGTCATCACCTCACTGCATCGCCTGGCAGAGGGAGTCGCCGGAGATGCCGGCACAATCGTCACCCCGGACACACCGAACATCGGGCGCACGCGGAACACCCTGGACCCGCGGGGTACGGAATAGACTGGTCGTCCTGATCGACCGAGGGAGGTACGCCGATGAGCAGCCGGACAGCGCCCGTCGCGGGTCTCCTGCTGTCGGCAGGCGGCGGAAGCCGGCTGGGACTGCCCAAAGGTCTGCTGCGCGAACCCGACGGCACGCCCCGCATTGCACGAGTGTGCGCTCAGATGCGCGACGTCGGCTGTGATCCGGTCGTCGTGGTGCTGGGAGCCGCCGCCGAGGAGGTCGCCGCCCTCCTGCCCGATTTCGTGCTGCCTGTGCTCGCCGAGGACTGGGAGCAGGGAATGGGAGAGTCTCTGCGCGCCGGTCTGGGTGCGCTCACCGGCGCCGAGACGGCTGACCTGGCCGATGCTGCTCTCGTGATGCTGGTCGATCTGCCCGATGTCGGCGAAGCTGCTTTCCGTCGCGTCATCGACCACGGATGTGACTGCTTCCCCGAGCTCGGCACCGCCCTGATCCGCGCGACGTGGACCGGGCAGCCCGGCCATCCGGTGCTGCTCGGCCGGGCCCATTGGCAGGCAGCAGCTCAGGCCGCGGTCGGCGACCAAGGCGCCCGCGCGCTTCTGTCCGGCCCCGGAGCGGTGAGTGTCGAATGCGGTGATCTGGGCACCGGGGCAGACATTGACCGACCGGAGGACGACCAGTCCTTCCTGAAAGTCAGAAGGGCAGACTCATGACCGGACTGCCCGACGATCCAGCTGCTCTGCAGGCTGCTCTCGACTCCCACGACTATCTCGCCGATGACGGTCTGGCCACCTCGGCATGGCTGGCATGCTCCCTGAACCGACCGCTGCTGTGCGAGGGCCCACCCGGAGTCGGCAAGACGGCGCTCGCCGGTGCTTTGGCCGCTGTCCTCGACGGCGACCTCATCCGCCTGCAGTGCTACGAAGGCCTCGATGCCGGTCAGGCCCTGCACGAATGGGACTTCCCCCGCCAAGTGCTCCACCTGCGGGCGCTCGAGGCCGAAGGCCGGGCGGACGCGGAATCGGATGTCTACCAGCGCCGGTTCCTGCTTGCCCGCCCCATCCTGCAGGCTCTCGAGCGGTCCACGCCGCAGCGTCGCGCAGTTCTGCTCATCGACGAGATCGACCGCGCCGACGACGAGTTCGAAGCCCTGCTGCTCGAGGTGCTGTCCGAGTGGGCCGTGACGGTGCCCGAACTCGGCCGGATCGCCGCCGAGATCCCGCCGGTGGTGATCCTGACCTCCAACCGCACGCGCAACCTGCACGACGCCCTGACTCGACGCTGCCTCTACCACTGGTTCTCACTGCCAGGCGCCGAGCGCGAACGATCGGTTCTGCACCGCCATGTGCCCGAGGCGGCAGCGGCCCTGACCGAGTCGGTCGTGCAATCCGTCTCCCGCCTGCGCGGACTCGACCTGGTCAAGACTCCCGGCATCGCCGAATCGATCGACTGGCTGCGGGCACTGGTCCGCCTCGGCGCGGACGAACTCGACGAGGTCACGGCCCATATGACCCTGGGTGCCGTGATCAAGGAACGCGACGACCTCCTCGTCGTCGCCGAGGCCGGGCCCCTGACCGGGGGCGCTCCTCCCCGGAGCCGGCGGTGAGATACTCGGACCTGCTCGTCGAGCTCGGTCGCCGACTGCGGGCGGCAGGCGTCGCCGCCGGCCCGGTGCAGGTGCGCACTCTGGTCGAGGCCGTCGCGCTTCTCGACCCGTTCGATCAGGCAGCCGTCCGGACGGCCAGCCGCGCCGCCTGCTGCACCTCCCCGGATCAGATCCGGGTTCACGACCAGGTATTCGACTCCTTCTTCGGATTGGTCGAACCCCCGCCTCGGTCCCAGGACTCCCTCGAGATCGCAGCGCCTGCCCCCGGCCCGTCCGACTCCGGGGAGACCGGCGAGGAGCAGCAGGTGCCGGTGGCTGCCGCCAGCCGAGCCGAGCACCTGCGCAGGCGCGACCTCGCCGAGGCAACCGCCACCGAACGCGACGAGGTGCTGCGGCTCATCGACTCCCTGACCGTCCGCCCACCGACCCGGACCTCGGCCCGTCGCCGACCGGCACCGCGCGGCAGGGTGGACCGGAGGCGCACCATCCGGCAGCTGCAGCGAACCGGCGGGGAGGTGTCGCGGCTGCGCTATCGGACGCGGGTGCACCGGTCCCGGCCCGTCGTGGTTCTCGTCGACGTCTCGGGCTCGATGCGCAGTTGGGTCGACGTCGGGCTGCGCTTTGCCCGGCGCGTGGTGAGGGTTCTGCCGGAGGCCGAGGCATTCACCGCCGGAACCCGGCTGGCACGGGTGACCGAGGCCCTGCGTGCCCCCACCACCGAGCGGCTGTGGCAGGAGTTCACCGCCGAGGTGCCTGACTTCGCCGGCGGCACCCGCTTGGGCGACGCGATCGCTGCGCTGCTGGGCGACTGGGGCCGGCGGGGACCGCTGAGAGGCTCGGTCGTCATCGTGTTCTCCGACGGGTGGGAGCACGGGGACGCCGCACAGCTGGGCAGGCAGATGCGCAGGCTGGGACGCACTGTGCACAGGATCGTCTGGATCAATCCCCGCTCCGGGCAATCCGGCTGGCGGCCCGAGACCGCCGGCATGCGGATGGCACTGCCCGCCGTCGATGTCCTGGTCTCCGGGCACACGGTCGACGACCTGCAGCGGGCCGCGGACCTGATCGGTGCGGACAACCGCGCTGTGGTGACCCCGGGCAGCCCAGCCGACAGGGGAGGCCCCAGCAGTGCCGGAAGTGTCGAGCCTCGGAGGAGGGCCGATGCGTGACATCGCCGACGGGCTGCGGCTGTGGCTGGAGGGGGAGGAGCCGTTCGTCATCGCCGTAATCGCCAAGACCTGGTCCTCCTCGCCCCGGCCTGCGGGCACGATGATGGCCGTCGGTGCCGACGGCGAGGTGCTCGGCAGTCTCTCCGGTGGCTGCGTGGAAGGCGCGGTGTATGAACTGGCGCAGGAGGTGCTCGCCGACGGCCGACCGCGTGCAGCGCACTACGGGGTCACCGACGACGACGCCTTCGCGGTCGGCCTGACCTGCGGCGGCCACCTCGACATCGTGATGCGGCTGATCCCGCCGCGAAGCGAGGAGGCTCGGGTGCTCGCCTCGGCGATCTCCAAACTCGGCGCCGACGAACCGTTCGCCCTCGCCATGCTCGTTTCCACCGGGGCGTCGGCGGCGGAGCCCGGCGAACCGCTGGGCCGCTTCTCCCTGATCACCGCGGACACCGCAGACGGCGCTCTGGGCTCGGAGCGGCTGAACGACGCAGTCGCTGCCGACGCACGCGGCTGGTTGGCCGCCGGACGCACCGGCATCCTCACGCTCGGCGCCGACGGGCAGCGCCTCTACGACGATCAGGAAGTCCTCGTCATGTCACTGACTCCCCGGCCGCGGATGATCGTGTTCGGAGCGATCGACTACGCGCGAGCGCTCGCGGAGCTGGCATTGTTCGTGGGCTACCACGTGACCGTGTGCGATGCACGGCCGATCTTCGCGACCCCACAGCGCTTTCCCACTGCCGATGAGGTCGTCACCCAGTGGCCCCACCGGTACCTAGCGGCGGAGATCGCCGCCGACCGGATCGGTCCGACCACGGTGATCGCCATGCTCACCCACGACCTGAAATTCGATGTGCCGCTGTTGGAGGTGGCACTGCGGTGCGAGGCGGGATACATCGGCGCGATGGGCAGCCGGCGGACGAACGAGCAGCGGGAGCAGCAGCTGCGGGAGGCGGGAGTCACAGAGGCGGAGCTCTCGCGGCTCCACGCACCGATCGGGCTCGATATCGGAGCACGCACCCCCGAGGCGACAGCGGTGTCCATCATCGCCGAGGTGGTCCAATGCCTATGGGGTGGGTCCGGCGAGCACCTGTGGGCGACGGATGGGCCCATCCATCGGGAATAGGGCTTCGCCAACGGGCATTGTGGGCAGCGCTCCGCTGTTCCCTCTCACCCCGGCTTCGGCCGGGCCAGGTTGAGGATCACAGCCAGTGCGGCGGCCGGAACGATGCCTGAGATCAGGAGCACTCGCAGCGTTTCCGGCACCAGCTCAACTACGACGGGCACTGCTGCGATACCCTGACCGACGCCGATCGACGCTGCGATCACCAGCAGGTCATGACGATCCAACCTGGTCTCGGCCAGCAGTTTGATCCCTGCTCCTATGAGCATGCCGAACATGACCACGGCAGCGCCGCCGATGACTGCGGATGGCATTGCCGCGATCACTGCTGCGAGTTTCGGGAACAGTCCCAGAAGTATCAGGAAACACGCCCCGATGGAGACCACGTGCCGACTCATCACCCCGGTGAACGCCACCAGCCCTACGTTCTGTCCGAAGGACGTGTTCGGAAGCGCACTGAAGAGGGACGCGAATGCGGTCGCCACACCGTCGGCGAGCACCCCGCCCGACAGCTCCCTGTCGGTCACTTCGCGGCCTGCTCCGCTCTTGGTGATCGCCGAAAGATCTCCGATCGTCTCGATGGATGTCGCAATCGCCATGGCACCCATTCCGATGATGGCTGCTGCGGGGAATTCGAGTCCGAACTCCAGCGGCATGGGGACGGCGAACCAGGCGGCGTCCTCGATCTGGGTGAAATCCACCTTTCCCGTGGGGATGGCGGCCAGGTAGCCGACAACCAGGGCGATGAGCACGGATGAGGCTGCGAAGACTCCCCTCCCGTAGCGGTAGAACGCGAGCATGACAACGAGGACGAGTGTCGCCAAGCCGAGATTGTCCCACGACCCGAAATCTTCGGCTCCGTTGCCGCCGCCGTAGAGCTGCATGCCGGTCGGGAGCAGCCCGATTCCTATGACGAGCACGACGATTCCACTGACAAGCGGTGGAAACAGCTTCCGCAGCCACCGGAGGCTGAAGCCAAGTACGACCTGCACCAGGCCTGCGAAGATGGCACCGCCGAAGACCGCGGCGATACCGTATTGCTGTGCCAGTGGGATCGACACCACGAGGAACCCGAAGCTGGTGCCCTGAACGATTGGCAAGCGAGAGCCAACCGGTCCGAAGCCGATGGTCTGCATCAGTGTCGTGAGCCCCGCGACGAGCAGCGCTACCTGGACAAGGAATGCGCTCTCACCGGTTGTAGCGCCGATTGCGGTGGCGAGAATGATCGGGATGGTCACATTGCTGGCCATCATGACCAGCACGTGTTGCACGCCGAGCACGATCGCTTCCCGCAGCGGAGGCATCTCTTCAACTTCGTAGCGGGGTGTGACCGCTTCGCATCCGCTGCTGGCGGAGGGGCTCTCCTCTGGCGTCCTGTGACTGCTGTCGGGCATTCGTTCGATCCTAACTTTCCGAGGAAGGGGTCCCTTCTATTGGCACCGCTCCGCCAGGGCCTGCACCGCCTCGGTGAAGCACTCGGCCGGTGGATTCACTAGACCAGCGCCCACCTGGCCGACCCCGGCCACGCGGCCTGCCATGCCGGTGTTGATCTGCGGCAGGACTCCCGTGCGCAGCACCTGGGTGGCGTCGATGCCCATGGGGATTCCGCGGAATTCCAGGATCGGGATCTGATGCATGGGATGCTCGCCGAGTGTGATCTCATACATTCTCCGCGTGGTCTGCAGAGCGAACGGCACATCGCCGCCCACGAGGCGGACGATGGCCGGTGCCGCAGCCATGGCGAATCCGCCCATTCCTGCGGTCTCGGTAATGGCGGAGTCGCCGATGTCCGGGTTGGCGTCCTCGGGGCCGAACGAGCCCAGGAACAGACCGTCGGCCACCTGCGCCGGCCCGGTGAACCAGGCATCACCGGTGCCGGAGACCTGGATGCCGAAGTCGGTGCCGTTGCGGGCCATCGTGGTGACCAGAGTCGAACCGGGCACGTCCTTCGCCGCCAGGGTCGCCAACTTGCACGCCGGCATCACCAGGTTCAGCGCGAAGTGGTCGTTGGCTCCGACGAAACGGCACACCTCCGCGACGTCCTTGGGGTCGTGGCCGCCGGCGGCGACCATGTAGGGCGTGAGGTCACGCAGGAACATCAGGGTCGCCGAACGGTTCCGGTTGTGCCCCTCGTCGCCCATCTGCACCATCTGCGATATGTAGGCTTTAATGTCGACCGGTCCGTGCGCGCCCACTGCCGCTGCGAGCACCGGGCCGAGGATTTCGCGCATCCACTGCAGCCTTGTCAGCACCTCGTCATTGTTGGCGCCGTAGCGCAGCACCTTGCCCAGGCCTTCGTTCAGGGAGCAGTAGGCGGTGTTGTCGTGCACCGGATCACGCAGTTCGAACATCCACATCGATGGACTGACCACCCCCGCCATCGGCCCCACCGTGTCGCGGCTGTGACATGGGGCGAGGGTGAATTTTCCGGCGGCGAGCTTGGCTTCGGCCTCGTCGAGGGACTCGGCGAGGCCTTCGAAGACAACCGCTCCCGCCAGGGCTCCCCGCATCGGCCCTGAGGCCCGCTCCCACCCCAGCGGCGGTCCCGCATGTAGGAACTCCCCTCGCTGCAGACCCAGGCATTCGGATGCCGGCCGCAGCGCCACGAGCTCCGCCCCGGCCGCGAGCATGCGCCCCAGCGCTGTCGCATTGGCCTCCGTCCGGCGGGGATCGGCGAGCACCCGCCGCAGCGCAGCTGCGTCGCCCAGCGGCGGCTGCCACGGCACCTCGGTGACGGGGACGGCCTGCTCGGCCAGCGCCTCGGCGAACAGGGACACACCGGCGGCCACGACGACGGGCTCGGTCGTGAGAAGACCCCGCAGGGGGAGTTCGTCAACGACACCGGCACTCCCTGCACCGGCACTCTCGGAAGCGGCGACTTCTCCCGAAGGATCGCCTGACGTCTGGCCGGTCGACGGTGCGGGTCGCTCTGCCGATTGTTCGCCTGAACCGTTCGCAACCCGTTGGCCGAGCAGTTCCAGGGCGTGGTGGACGGCGCCGGCGTTCGAGCTGAAGACGGAAGCGCCGGCTGCGTGCAGTGTCGAGACGGTGTGCTCGAGTCCCTGCGGATCACCGGCGGCGCCGATCACTGAGACCACCACCGGCAGCTCTCGACCGGTTTCGGAGGCCAGGGAGCGGGCGTCGCGGATCGCGTCGGCGACGTCCGGGGCTGGGTCGGGGTGGGACCCGTAGCCGAGGACGAGATCGAGCAGCAGAACCCCGGCGGTCCGGGCCTCCGAACGGATCCGCTCCAGACGCAGCGAGGGGTCGATCATCGGGTGCGCCCGTCCCTGCGTCATCTCGTCAGCGCCGAAGTCGATGACCTGATGTCCGGCGCCGCCCGCCTCGTCGCGTGCTTGGCCGGAGATCTGCGGCGCGCCGGCCAAGGGTATGTTCGAGGGGATCGGCCCCAGCGCGTCGGCGGCGATCACCATGGCCTCGTCGGCCAGGGTGCCGCCGCAGAACAGTCCGCGCAACGGACCGGAGGCCCGAGCGGCGGGGTGGGTGAGCTTGCGGGGCCACTCGGGGACAGCGCCGGCCGCGGACCGCAGTGCCTCTTCGACGGCAGTGGTCAGGTCCGGCAGCCCGGGACCGAGGGCGGCCCAGGTGACGGGCACGCCCAACTCCGTTACCAGTGCCTTGAGGTCGGCGAGGACGCCGGGGTCGGCCGGTTTCGACACCACGATGACGTGCTCCGTGGACTCATCGGCGGCCAGCGCCTTGAGCGCCTGCGCCGCGCTGCGTCCGCCGACCTCCGCGGACAGATCGCGCCCACCCGTGCCGAGCACATGGGACACTCCCTCGCCGGCGGCTTCGAGCAGGCACATCACCTGCTGCGCACCCGTTCCCGAGGCGGCCACAACCCCGAACCGCCCGCCCCGGACCTGGTTGGCGAAGCCCAAAGCCGCGCCGTTGACAATGGCGGTGCCGCAGTCGGGGCCCATGACGAGGACATCGGCTGCCGCGGCGGCATCCTTGAGTTCCACCTCGGCGGCGATGTCGACGTTGTCGCTGAAGAGCATCACCGAACAGGCCGCCCGGATCGCGTCGAGGGTGTCCATCGGGGCGTACTCGCCTGGCACGGAGATCACGGCGAGGTTCGCCTCCGCCCGGCGCACGGCGGATCCGATCGTGAGAGCCGGGGACGCCGCCGTCAGGTCAGCGGAGTGGGACGCGGCCGAGCGCAGCGCGCTCAGAGCGGCGTCCAAGCTGTCACGACCGTTGGACAGTGCGACCTCATCTTCTCCGCGCAGGGCGACGACCAGGTCGTTCGGTCCCGCCTGGGCGGACACGGTGAAACCGGTGGCGCTCATCAGCTCGAGGTTGAGCGGGGTGCCCATGCCGATCAGGGCATCGCTGATTCCGACCGTTCCCTTGACCGTCTGGGACACCTGCATCAGGCTCACGGAGTCGAAATAAGCTCCGCTGCGTACCTCGACGAAATCAGACATGGAGAGTCCTCTCATTGGTGTGGGTGGTCAAATTGATAGCCTCGGCGAGGAGCGCACCCGGGTGGAGGTGGGTGTGCGCGCCGAGTTGGGGATTCTGGGGGAGTACGGCGAGGAACCCGGTCGCGAGGTCGTGCCCGGAGGAATGACCGATTCGGCTGAGCAGGGCGAAGCTGTCGTCGGGATTCCCGGCCCGCAGACTGAAGCAAGCGTCTCGCACTTCGGGGATGCACCAACCTCCTGCGGCTGCCTGCAGCAGCGCCGCCGAGAGGCTCGTCGTCTTCCGCAGCCGCGCGGCAATGGCGTCCGCGAGCGCGGCGGCTGCCCGGACCAGGCCGGCAGCGCGCAGTCCCAACAGCACTCCGGCCAGGACGTCATCGCCGGTGGGAGTCAGGCCCGGGCCGCAGCCGACGAGTTCGCCGATTAGGCGCCTCAGTTCGAGCTCGCCTGCCGTCGCAGCCTTGTCTTCCGCGGCGATGACACCTGCCGCACCAGCCATGTCTTCCGTGGCAACTTCACTTGTCGCAGCAACTTCACTCGCCGCAGCAACCACCTCATGCGCCGCGGCCGTCATGCCGGGCAGGCCGGGCTTCAGCCGCTGAGCGAGCTCGCCCAGCGCCGTCGGGTCGATTCCCAGGCCGACCCCTAGGGCGATCGCCGCCGGTCGGAAGGTCCGCCGACACTCGACGACTCCGGAGGGAAGATCGATTCGCCCCGCATCCACCTTCACCCGATCGCCTGCTCTCAGCCCGAGCGCCAAAGGCTCGCCGCGGCCGATGCCGACGGATGGGACGAGCACGGAGTTCGGCAGCCGCAGCGCATCGGCGTCGAGGATGCACAGCACGTCAGTCCACGCTCCGGCATGGAGATAGACGGCCCGCGGCAGGGCCGCCAGGACCGTCGCTTCCCAGGTGCGGTGCAGCCAATCCGGTGCGAGAGTCGACGCCGCCGCTGGATGCACTGGACGCGACCGGTTGCCGGAGGACTGGCGGCGAGCTGGCGACCTCGAACCGGGAGAACGGCGGAGAGCTGGGGACTCCGGGTTAGAGGAATGGCGCGGCGCTCGTGCCCCAACGAGTGTCATGTGGTCCATTTCACAATGCTATCGACGGCCTATAGGGTGAACGACATGGTCAGAGTTGCCGATAACAAGCCCTATGATCGGCAGGAATTGCCGAGCGGCGGTATGCACGCTCGATTGGGTGAGGCGATCTCAATGTCTGAAGTGCTGCTGGCGCCCAGTCTGCGCGGTGCCGAGGTGCTCGCGGGGGCCTCGGGCCTGGACCGTTCGGTGCTGCTCGTCAATGTCATGGAAGTGCCCGACATCCTCCCGTGGGTACACCCGCAGGAGATGTTGCTGACCACCGGCTATCCGCTGCCGCAAGATGAAGCCGGACTGGTCAAGCTCATCGGCGATCTCGCCGCCAAGGACCTCGCGGGCATCGCGATCAAATCCGGCCGGTACCTCGACTCGGTTCCACCGGCGGTCCGCGACGAGGCGGACTATCGGGGTTTCCCCATCATCGAACTGCCCGCCGCCGCAGCGTTCGACAGAATCATCAACGATGTCGTCGCCCGCATACTCAACCGGCGAGCAGATATGCTCAGCCGCGCCGAGCACGTCCTCGATGAGCTGGTCTCCGGAGTCGTCACCGGCGGTGACCTGGCACAGGTCTGCCGAGGGCTGCTCAGCCGGATCGGCGATGCAGCGGTGATCACGACGGCAGACGGGCGCGTACTGACCGAAGAGGGCGCCGATCGACTCGAGACCGAGAGCACACACCTGTGGGAGCTGGAGTGCTTCGACTCGACGGGTCGTTTCCTGGTCGAGAACGAGCCCACGCGTATCCCTCGCCGAGGTGGCAGCGATGCGCACTGGTTGAGCGTGGCAGTGCGCGGCGGCACCCACGACATCGGGCGCCTGGTGCTGTTCTGCGGTCGAGCGTTGTCGGCTGAGGACGCCCACCTCGCGGAGCAGGCCGCTGCCGCCGCGGCCCTCGTCATCACCAAACAACAGGCTGTGTCCGCGGTGGAGAGCAAGTACCAGGCAGACTTCCTACACGACATCCTGCGGGGGCGCGCGGGCTCTCGCCGCGACATCCTCTCCCACGCCGAGAGCCTCGGCTGGGAGCTGGACCGATCGCTGCTCGTCGTCATCGCTGAGGCGAACCACACCGACTCTGAGAGGGGCGAAGAGCTGCGGTCCCTGCAGGAGCGTTTCGCCACTGCCTGGGCAGGTGCGGTACGCCGGCACGATCCGGGGGCCGCGGTGGTGTGGTCCAGCGACGAGGTGATCGCCGTCTTCGGAACCGATCGCCGGGTCCGTCAGGACGAGGCTCTCACGACCGTCGAAGGGTTCGTCCGTGAAGTGCGAGGCCTCGGTGGAGGTGGGCGGAGGACGTTCGCCACTGGAATCAGCCGCCCACTCGAGGATGTGCTCCGCCTTCCCGCGGCCTACGAAGAGGCTCGCAAGGCCGTAGAGGTGGGTCGACGGATGGATGGCGAGCAGTCGGTCCGTCACTTCGACTCACTCGGCGTGTTCCGGCTGCTGTCCCTGATCCAGGACACCCACGAGCTGTACAACTTTGCCGCCGAGACCCTCGGGGTCCTGGCGACCGACGACAAGCCGGAGTACGCAGACCTGCGCCGCACGCTCTCAGTACTGTTGGAGCACAACCTCAACGTCGCCGAGACCGCCCGCGCCCTGCACTTCCACTACAACTCGCTGCGGTACCGGATCACCAAGCTCGAACGGATGCTAGGCCCATTCACCAGCGACGCGCAGCGCCGCTTCGCGATCACCCTGGCCCTGCACGCCCTGCAACTGGTGGTGAAGTGACCTATGCCCTGCAGCTGGTGGAGAATCCGCATAAATATCTGCCATCGATGAAGCTCGGTTCTTGTCAGATGTTGTCGTGACTTGGACAACATGCCTTTCATATAGTGGATGCACGCGCTCAGTAATGGCGCTGGTACCACCCATGGCGATCTCAGGGCGTGTCGGACGAGGAGTGCGAAATGGCTTTCGGATGGAAACTGCATGGAGACGGCAGAAGCATAGCCCCCGGCTCCGCCGTCGCCCCCGATGAGCGGTTGAGTTGGTCGCGCACGGTAGGTTTGGGCGCCCAGCACGTGGTGGCGATGTTCGGCGCCACCTTCGTGTTCCCCATCGTCATGGGGCTCAACCCGCAGTTGGCAGTAATGATGAGCGGAATCGCGACCATCATCTTCCTTCTCATCGTCAATGGGAAGGTTCCCAGCTACCTCGGCACCTCGGCCGCGTTCGTCGGTGGTGTTGCGGCTGTCACCGCCCAGGGCGGTTCCCCGCAAGAGGTGACCGGCGCGATCCTCGTCGCCGGCATCGTGCTGGCCGCCGTCGGCGTCATCATCCACTTCCTCGGCGCTGCCGTCCTCACCAAGGTGATGCCGCCAGTGGTGACCGGAGCAGTCGTCATGCTCATCGGCTTCAACCTGGCTCCCGTGGTCGCCGGCGTCTACTGGCCACAGGACCAGTGGATTGCGCTCATCGTCATGGTCGTAGTCATCGTCATGTCCGTCGCCCTGCGCGGGTTCCTCGGGCGCATCGCGATCCTTCTCGGACTGGTCTTCGGCTATCTCCTGTCCTGGGTCTTCGACCTCGTGTTCGGACAGATCACCTCCTACAACGCTGCAACCGACGCCGTCGACACTCATTGGCGCGTGGACTGGTCAGCAGTAGCAGAGGCCGCATGGATCGGCTTCCCGCCGGCCACCGACTCCGCCGCCGGCGTCGTCGGCTGGCATCTGCCCGAGTTCAACGCGGCCTTCATCATCGTCATGCTGCCGGCCGTCATCGCACTCGTCGCCGAGAACGTCGGTCACGTCAAGGCCGTCGAGGAGATGACCAAGGCGGACCTCGACCCCTATATGGGGCGCGCGGTCGGGGCCGACGGAATCGCGACGGTCATCGCCTCCTCGGTCGGCGGGTCACCCACGACGACCTATGCGGAGAACATCGGCGTTATGGCCAACACCCGGGTGTACTCGACGGCTGCGTACTATGTCGCCGGAGTGGTGGCGATCCTGTTCGGGCTCTCGCCCAAGTTCGGCGCGGTCATCTCTGCGACGCCCGGTGGAGTCCTCGCCGGCATCACGGTCATCCTCTACGGCATGATCGGTCTTCTGGGTGCCAAGATCTGGGTCGAGAACAAGGTCGACTTCTCCAAGCCGCTCAACATCGTGCCGGTCGCCGCCGGTATCATCATCGCCATCGGCGACGTCAGCCTGCAGATCACTGAGACCTTCAACCTCGCCGGAATCGCGTTCGGCACGATCGTCGTCTTGGTGATGTATCACGCTTCGCGGGCCATCGCACCCGTCGACCAGCGTGGCGAGGGCATCGACCCGGCCGGGGGCACGATGATCTCTGCCGGCAAGGAGGGGCTGTACAACTTCGACGAACTCAGGCTGCGTGACAGCTACGGTTTCTACGGGCACCGGGTGGTGGGCCGGACGGGGAGCGGGGAGCTCATCGTCGAGGAGCAGCCGCGCCATCGCGAGCGCTCCGACCTCGACGACGACGGCGGGCGCAGCGCCCACGGCGTGACCGCCTCGCTGACCGACGATTCGACGGATCGACGCAGCTGATGCGCCGACGACAGGAGCTCGGATGAAGCCCGCGCCGCTGACCTGCCACAGCCCAACCTCCCTCGACGAGGCTCTGCGCCTTCTCCACGACATCGGGTCCGAGGCGAAGGTGATCGCCGGTGGACAGAGCCTCGTGCCCGTCCTCAACATGCGGCTGGCGACCCCGGGCCACCTCGTCGACATCACCGGGCTTCCGGGCCTCGACGAGATCCGGGTCGGCGCCGAGGCAGTCGAGGTGGGAGCTCGTGTCACTCACCGGCAGCTGGAGCGGTCTCCGGCTGCGTATGCCGCGTTGCCGCTGCTGCGCCAGACCCTGGTGAACGTGGCGCATCCGGCCATTCGCAATCGCGGCACGACGGTCGGCTCGATCGCCCACGCCGATCCCAATGGTGAGATGCCGATGATCCTGGCGCTGACCGGTGGGACCGTCACGGCCGTCTCCGTCCGGGGAGAGCGGACCCTCGCCGCCGCGGACCTGTTCGTCGGTCCCCTGGAGACCGTGCTCGAACCCGACGAGATCCTGGTCTGCGCGCGTTTCGGTCGGTTCCCGGAGGGCACCCGGACTGGGTTCACGGAGCTGGCCCGCCGCTCCGGCGACTATGCGCTCGCCGGTGCCGCCTTGGCCGTGCAGGTCATCGCGGGACAGATGCAGCAGGCTCGGATGGGGTTCGTCTCCGTCACCGAAGTTCCGACCGTCCTCGACCTCACCGATCTCGTGGCGGGCCGAGCGGCCGATCAGTCGGCTGCGGTCGCCGAGGCGGTGGTCGAGCGGGTGCACGCGCACATCGATCCCGAATCCGACATCCATGCAACTGCTGAATATCGACGGCATCTGACCGGAGTGCTGGCGCGACGACTGCTCACCGATCTCACGACCGGGGAACCAGCGAGAACGAGCGAGGAAGCCTTGAGAGGAGCATCGTGACCACCGACAACGAGACCTACGACATCGAGGCCGGCACGGAGCTGACCGAACCGGTCACATTGACCGTCAACGGGGTCGACCATCGCCTCGACCTCCCCGGCCGCAGGCTCCTGTCCGATGCGCTGCGCCATGATCTGCGGCTGACCGGAACCCACGTCGGTTGCGAGCACGGCGTGTGCGGGGCATGCACAGTTCTCCTCGACGGTCAGCCCGTGCGTTCATGTCTGATCTTCACTGCCACTGTCCAGGGTTGTGAGATCACCACCGTCGAGGGCATCGGTGATGATCCGGCTCATCCGTCGGCGGTGCAACAGGCATTCATCGACAGCCATGCCCTGCAATGCGGCTTCTGCACGCCCGGTTTCATCACCACGATCGAAGCATTCCTCACGGACCACCCCCACCCGACCGCCGAGGAGGCCCGCGCAGCGGTCTCGGGAAACCTGTGCCGATGCACCGGGTATCAGAACATCGTCACTGCGGTCTGTCGTGCGGCCGAGCTCAAACACGAGGCGGGCGGCGCCGAGGAGTGCGCCGGCTGTCCCTGGGACGGTGAGCAATCATGACCACCAGGATGTTCGGCCAGCGAATCAGTCGACGCGAGGATCCCCGACTGGTCACGGGCCACGGCCGCTACCTCGACGACCTGGGATCCAGCGCGCTCGAGGCCGCGTTCGTCCGCAGTCCCCACGCGCATGCCCGCATCCTCGACATAGACGTCTCCGCTGTCCTCGACGTCCCCGGCGTGGTCGCGGTATGGACCTATGAGGACTTGGAAGGGAAACTGTCCGAACCGCTGCCGATGCTGCTGCCGCATCCGTCGATCACAGCTCCGGTGACCGGGCACGTCCTGGCGGCCAACGAGGTCAATCACGTCGGCGAGCCGATAGTCATGGTGATCGCGACCAACCGCTACCTCGCCGAGGACGCCGCGTCGCACATCGAAATCGACTACGAATTCCTCGACCCTGTCGTCGGCATCGAAACGGCCCGCCAGGGTTCGGCTCTCGTCCACGACCAGGCCCCCGGCAACGTCGCCGCCCACCTCGTGCAGGACGTCGGCGATGCCCCCGGCCGGATCGCCTCGGCGCCCCACGTGCTCGAACTCGACCTCGACATCGAACGCAGCGCCTGCATGCCGATGGAGGGGAAGGGGGTGTTGGCGCGTTGGAATCGTGAGGACAGTTCGCTGCGTGTGCACTCGTCGACCCAGACCTCAACCGGAGTCCGCGCCGCCCTCGCCGCGCGGCTGGAGCTGCCGCTGGGCAAAGTCGACGTCATCGCCCCGGACGTCGGTGGCGGCTTTGGGGTCAAGATCAACCATCCCTGGCCGGAGGAACTGGCTCTCGGTGCCGCGGCCAAGATCCTCGAGTGCGAGGTCAAGTGGACTGAGGACCGCCGCGAACACTTCATCTCCTCCGCGCATGAGCGCCAGCAGCTGCAGCGGGTGCGGGTCGGATTCGACGAGGAGGGACGGATCTACGGCCTCGATGTCCAGTTCTGGCATGACAACGGCGCCTACCTGCCCTACGGCGTGATCGTGCCTCTCAACACCTCCACCCACATCCTCGGCCCTTACAACCTGCCGGACTATCGAGTCGAGTACTGGTCGCTGTACACCAACACCGTCATCGTCACTCCCTACCGAGGAGCGGGCCGACCCCAGGGCGTTTTCCTGATGGAGCGGACCATGGACGCCATCGCGGACTACCTGGGACGCGACCGCACCGAGGTGCGGAGAATGAACTTCGTCCGCGAATTTCCGCACCCCATCGGGCTGATCATGCAGGACGGTCGCGAGGGCATCTACGACTCCGGGGACTTCGACACTTCGCTGGACAAGCTCAAAGCACTGGTCGGCTGGGACGATTTCGCCGCCTGCCGTGAGCGGGCTCGGGCGGAAGGGCGTCGGATCGGACTCGGCCTCGGCTGCTACGTCGAGGCGACCGGTGCCGGACCCTACGAGGGTGGTCACATCGAGATCGAGACCACCGGCAAGGTCAATGTCGCCACTGGCCTGACCAGCCAGGGGCAGGCGCATCAGACGGTCTTCGCCCAGATCGTCGCCGATGAGCTGGGCGTTCCCATCGAAATGGTCGAGGTGACCACCGGCGACACCCGCCGGATGGGCTACTCGGTGGGCACGTGGGGTTCGCGCGGCGCGGTGATGAGCGGCAATGCCGTCCACCTGGCCGCGAAGAAGGTCAAACAGAAGGCGCTGACCGTGGCCGGGCGTGCCCTGGAGGTCGATCCGGCCGATTTGGAGATTGTCGACGGGCTGGTGCGGGTCAAGGGCGACCCGAAGGCGCAGATGCCCTTGGCGATGGTGTCCGTGCTGTCCAATCCGCTGCGCTACGCGTTCGACGAGGCCGCCCAGGCCGCCACCCAGTTCGGTGGGAGGCAGGACGAGACCAAACCACCGATCGCGGAGAACGACAGCCCGGGTCTGGAGGACACGGACTTCTACTCCCCAGTGCGCTCGACCTTCGCCTCGGGCATGCATGCCGCGATCGTGGAGACCGACCCGGAGACCGCCGACATCCGGATCCTGCGCTACTGCGTGGTCCACGACTGCGGACCGATGATCAACCCGATGGTGGTCGAAGGCCAGATCCACGGGGGAGTCGCCCAGGGGGTGGGCGGAGCTCTCTACGAGAAGATGGCCTACGACTCCTCCGGCCAACTGCTCAACGCCTCGTTCATGGACTTCCTCATGCCCTACGCCAGTGAGGTGCCACAGATCGAGACCGACCATCTGGAAACGCCCAGCCCGCTCAACCCTCTGGGCATCAAGGGAGCCGGGGAGGCCGGGACGATTCCGGTCAGCGCGGCCATCGCCTCGGCGATCGAGGACGCCGAGGGGTTCCCCATCACCCGCATGCCGATCTCGCCGTCCGAGCTCTGGGAGCTGCGCCGCCGGCACGAGGCAGGCGAATGGCCGTCGCTCCGTCACGACTGACCCGAGGAAAGGGAGACTATGCAGATCACCGGTACCGCCCGAATGGACGCCGACCCGCAGACGGCGTGGAAGGCTTTCCATGACACGGATGTGCTGCAGCGCACCATCCCCGGTGCGGAGTCCTTCGCCGAGATCGAGCCCGGACGGTACCTGGTCACCGTGACCCTCGGGGTCGCGTCGATCAAGGGCACCTACAAGGGTAAGGTCACCTTCAAGAACGAAGTCGAGCCGGAGTCGTTCATCCTCACCCTGCAGGCGGCGGGTGGGGCCGGCACCATCGGTGCAGACGTCGACGTTCGCCTCGCCGAGGTGGCCGCTGGGGGCACCGAGGTGACCTGGTCGGCCGACGCCATCGTGGGCGGGGCGATCGGCGGAGTCGGGCAGCGCATGCTCGCCGGGGTGTCCCGACGTATGGCCGCGAAGTTCTTCGCCGACATCGACGCCGCCATCACACACGGGAAGAAGACGCCGACGGTTCAGGTGGGGAACTCGGCAGCGGCAGGCGGTGGCGAAATACCCGTACCAGCAGCCGCAGTCGGTGCAGTGAGTCAGAGACCGGTAGCCGGTTCGCAGCTCACTGGTGCGCAATTCGGCGGTAGCAGTTTCTCACTCGGACTGGTCATGGGGGCGGGGATCGCGCTCGCCGGGGTCGCCGTCGGCGCGGTGCTCGGCCGCCGCTGACCCGCTGACGGGGAACGCTCGATACAGCTCAACCGCCCCAGGCGCGTCGGTGCCGACCTGCCACCCCCACAGACCACATCATCCACTCGAGAGACATCCAGATCCACCCAACGGAAAGGAAGCACCATGCCGGAGCCAATTGAAGTCCGCAAAGTCCCCCTCCACAGCGTTACCGACGCCTCGGAGCTGACGCAGCTCATCGACGACGGAGTCATCGCCGCCGATCGCGTCATCGCCATCATCGGCAAGACCGAGGGCAACGGCGGCGTCAACGACTACACGAGGATCATCGCCGACCGTGCTTTCCGTGAGGCGCTCGTCGGCAAGGGTGCGCCCGAGGACCAGGTCGCCGAAATCCCCATCGTGTGGTCTGGCGGCACGGACGGAGTGATCAGCCCCCACGCGACGATCTTCGCCACGGTCGATCCCGCCGATGCCGAACAGACCGAGGACAAGCGGCTCTCCGTCGGCTTTGCCATGAGTGAGCCGATCCTCCCGGAGGAGATCGGGCGGATGGGAATGGTGGACAAGGTCGCCGAGGCGGTGAAGACGGCCGCCGAACGCGCGGGGATCACCGATACGGATGACGTGCACTACGTGCAGACCAAGACTCCGCTGCTGACCATCGACACCATCAGGGACGCCCGCTCTCGCGGTCACGACGTCTTCACGGAGGACACACTGACGTCAATGGATGTCTCCAACGGCACCACTGCCCTGGGAATCGCGAAGGCATTGGGAGAGGTCGAGGACCTCAGCGATGAGGACATCCTCCGCGACCGCAGCAAGTACTCGGCCGTTGCCTCGTGCTCATCCGGAGTGGAGCTCGACCGGGCGCAGGTGGTCGTCGTCGGCAATGCGGCCGGAGTGGGCGGGCGCTACCGGATCGGTCATTCGGTGATGCAACACGCGCTTGACGCCGATGGAATCTGGAACGCCATCAAGGACGCCGGCTTGGACCTGCCGGAGCGCCCTCACCGCGACGATCTGCAGGGTCGGTTGGTCAACGCGTTCCTCAAGTGCGAGACGAGCCAAGACGGAACGGTCCTGGGACGGCGCAATGCGATGCTCGACGACTCCGACGTCCACTGGCACCGGCAGATCAAGGCCGCTGTCGGCGGAGTTGCCGCGCAGGTGACAGGAGACCCGGCAGTGTTCGTCTCGGTCTCTGCCGCGCACCAGGGCCCGGACGGTGGCGGTCCGGTCGCAGCGATCGTCGACCTGGGAGAGAACCCCTCGGGCTACCAGTACGAGAGATGACCGTGAGGAGTCAGTCGCCGAACTGCTCGAGCAGGGCGGCGACTGAATCCTTGCCGAGCTGGTTCGCCGCCAGAGGGCTGTCGCCGGTGAGGACGTTGCGGTCGCGCAGAGTCGCGCCCGCCATGTCCGAGTTGGT
>JAPSIC010000176.1 GCA_031179165.1 Brevibacterium sp. | reverse complement strand
GCGGCCTGGCGGCCGAGGATGCGGCGACCGCGGGCGGGCAGATTGACCAGGAGCCGGGCCTCGAGGCCGGCATCGTCGATGACGACATTGGTGCGATCGAGGATCTCCTGACCGGGGCGGCCGAGGATGATCGAGCGCTGGTCGAGGCGGGTCAGCACGTCGTTGCCGAGTCGGAGGAGGAAGTCGGACACCGCAACCCGGTCGGCGCGATCGGTGGTGAGCTCGGCCGGGAAGGCGGCGTCCTCGCGGCCGATCCTCACTCGCACCTTCGACGGTGAGGCGAAGGGATCGACCTGGACCCGATCGATGAACAGGGTGACCGGTCCGAACCGGTATCGGCCGCGGATCTGCTTGTAATTCCCGTAGCTGCGGCCGTCGAGGTCGTGCAGCGTGGAAGCGAGCTGCGATCGTGGGGAACTCATCCCAGGAATGGTACTGGACAGGGATGGGCGCGGCCCAGGCGAGAGACCTGGGATTGGGGGCTGGCGAACCCTCCGAAAAAATGGTGTCACGACCTCTTGCGTATGACACCATATGGTGTCATAGTTGTGTCATGAACATTACGCGACATGTGGAACAGCTGCAGAACCAACTGACTGCGGCGGCGGCTGCCGGCGACGACACCACTCGTGACGTCGCCGACCGGCTCGTCTCGGCCCTGGAGCCCGCGACGCGAGTCGTCATCCTCGACGTGCTCTCGGAATCGAGCGCCGAACTCACGGCCGCCATCGCCCCGGCCTCGATCGACGTTCGCCTCCGCGGGCGCGACATCGACTTCGTCGTCGACGGACTTCCCACCGGTGAGACGAACGCCGCCGAGGAGACGGAACCCGCCAACCGGTTCAGTGAACCCGAGAGAGTCGAGGCGGACACAGCCGCAGGCCCCCACCCGTGGAGCGCTGAGGACGAAAGCACCTCGCGCACCACTCTGCGGCTGCCCGACTCGATCAAAGCCCAGGCGGAGAAGGCCGCCAAGGCTGAGGGAATCTCCCTCAACGCCTGGCTGGTCCGGGCGATCGCCGCGGGACTGGCACCCCGCGGGAGATCCCACCAACGCTCCAACAAGATTTCAGGATGGATGAGATGAACCAGTACCCGATCGGCGACAACGCCACAATCACGATCGACATCCAGGCCGCCACCGTGCAGGTGACCGCCGCAGACCGCGACGACGTGGAGATCAGCGTCGAACCCTCGAACCCGACCCGGGCCGGCGACCGAGACGCCGCCGAGCGCGTCTCGGTCTCACCCACCTCGGGCGGGCTCGACATCATCGGGGAGAAGCGCCTCCTCATCGGCACCAGCGGCTCGGTGGACGTGCAGATGGAAGTCCCCGCGGGGACGCACCTGAGCGCGGCCATCGCGGCAGGATCGCTGACGATGAGGAACCGCCTCGGCGATGTTGACATCAAGATCGCCGCAGGTGATGTCAGAGGTGACACCATTGCCACGCTGAAGGCGAAGGTCAGCCACGGAACCATCACGGTCGGCGAGGTCTCTGGTGTGGTCGAGGTACAGCAGTCGAGCGGCGAGACCGAGCTCGGGCTCGTCGGCGGTGACTCGACGATCAAGTCGGGGCACGGCGCGATCCGGGTCGGACGGCTTCGTGGGACCGGTCATTTCGTGACCGCCACCGGCGGCGTCCACATCGGCGAGGCCAGCAACGAGATGAGAGTCCGCACCGGCCACGGCTCGGTGCGACTGGACAAGGTCAGCGGCGGCAGCCTGCATCTCGACTCCGGATTCGGTGCGATCGAAGTCGGCGTCGTCCCCGGCGCACCCGTCTGGGTGGACGCCGATTCGAAGAAGGGCGTGGTCCGCACCGACCTGGAATCGGATGCCGGTCCCGCCGAGGACGAGCTGCCGGTCGAGGTCCACGCCACCACGAAGTTCGGCGACATCCTCATCAGCCGCGCCGGCTGAGCGAATCACCCCAAACTGAACCACCCGCGCCGGCTGAGCGCGAACCGAGGCGCCGAGGCGCCGCGACACACATCCCTTGCACCTGCCCGGGTCAAGTGCGCCCGAAAACGCATGCCGGGAGCGCACCGCACCGGCCGTTCGCGGTCGAGAACCCACACCCGACGAGGTCGAGTACCCAGCCTCGCCGCAGCTGAGAACCCTACCCAATGAATCAGGCCGTGTCCGCGGCCCCACACCCCACCCTAAAGGGCGGAGCACGCCCACCCCAAAGGGCGGAGCGCACGCCGACCCCAGGCGGATCGAGAATCAGGAGAATCCGATGTCAGAACTGGCGATACACACCAACGGACTGAGCAAGTCCTTCAAGGCCAAGCAGGTCCTCAGCGGTGTCGACCTGCGCATCCCCCCGGGCGAGGTCTTCGCCCTGCTCGGCCCCAACGGCGCGGGCAAGACCACGACGGTGAACATCCTGTCGACGCTGAGCCGACCGGATGCCGGCACAGCGCGGGTGTTCGGGCACGATGTGGTCGGTGAGGCCGCCCGGGTGCGCGAGCTCATCGGCGTCACCGGTCAGTTCTCCGCGGTCGACGGTCTGCTCACCGGCCGGGAGAACCTGGCCATGATGGCGGCGTTCACGCACATTCCCAAGCCCGAGCAGCAAGCGCGGGTCGATGAGCTCCTCGAGCGCTTCGACCTCGCCGAGGCGGGGACGAAGGTGGCATCGACCTACTCCGGTGGGATGCGCCGCCGGCTCGATCTCGCGATGACCCTGATCGCCCGTCCCCGGTTGGTGTTCCTCGACGAACCCACCACCGGCCTCGACCCGCGCAGCCGGAGAACCATGTGGGACATCGTCGACGAACTCGTCGGCGACGGAGTGAGCATCTTCCTCACCACGCAGTACCTGGAGGAGGCCGATGCACTGGCCGACCGGATCGCGATGCTCGACAACGGCGGGATCGTCGCCGAGGGAACTCCCGCCGAACTCAAGCGGCAGATGCCCGGCGGTCACGTCCGTCTCGAATTCGCCACCGCCGACGACCTCGACCGCGCCCGCCTGCTCTGGTCCGATGCCGGCGCCGAGGCGGCAGAGCTCAGTCTCGACGTCCCCGGCGACGGCAGCGTCGACCACATCCGGCAGCTGCTCACCCGCCTCGAGGGGGAGGGGATCGAACCGCGCCACCTCAGCATCGAGACCCCCAGCCTCGACGACGTCTTCTTCGCCCTGACCGGCCACCGTCCCGAGACGACGCCCGACATCGAAACCGCCGCAGGCGGCACCGCACCAACCGACAAGGAGATCGCACGATGACCGCCGCAGCCCGACCGACCCCACCGAGTCAGCCGACCCGAGTTCCCGCGCCACCGACGCCCGCCGACGCCCCCACGGCCTCCGCGCTCGTCGACACGATGATCATGGTCAAACGTCAGCTCGTCCACGGGCTGCGCTACCCGGTGTTCTTCTACATCGTCGGCATGCCGCTCGTCCTACTGCTGCTCTTCACCTACGTGTTCGGCGGGACCCTGGGCCGCGGCATCGGCGGCGACTCGGGCGACTACCTCGACTACCTCCTGCCAGGACTCCTCGTGCTCACCCTCGCCGGCGGGATGCAGCTGACCGCGCTCTCGGTCTCCCAGGACATGAACGAGGGGATCGTCTCCCGCTTCCGCTCGATGCCGATCTCCCGCGGCTCGGTCCTCGCCGGTCACGTGATCGGCAACGGCATCCAGCAGTTCCTCGCCGTGATCGTCGTCCTCCTCGTCGGGGTGGCCCTCGGGTTCCGTCCCACCGCGACGGGCATCGACTACCTCGCGCTCGCCGGCTTCGTGCTCGTGCTGCTGGTCGCTCTCGGCTGGCTGGCCGTGGCGATGGGAGTCCAGGCCAAGTCCGTCGAGGCGGCGAGCAATCTGCCGATGATCGTCGTGATGTTCCCGTTCATGGGGTCCGGCTTCGTCCCCACCGACTCGATGCCGGAGTGGATGCAAGTCTTCGCTGAGGTGCAGCCCTTCACCCCGTTCATCGAAACCGTCCGCGGACTGCTCATGGGCACCGAGATCGGCCCCGACTGGTGGGTCTCCCTCCTCTGGTGCGCAGGGCTCGCCGCACTCGGCTACGTCTGGGCCAGACTGAAGTACGAACACCGAACTGCGAGGTGAGCACCCCAGCCCGGGCACGGAGCGTCCGGGCCGGGGCGCGAGAACTCTCTCGCCGCGATCGCCATTCCCCCTCAAGACCGCTCGCAGACTTGAGGGGGAATTCCCATTCAGCGGCACTTCGGGCAGCTTTCTGGGCCGGAAGCTCAACAGGAGCCCCTGATGGCTATAGTGTGAGTGAGTTCACAGCTTGAACCCATGAAACGCTGAAAGGGACATGGATGTCCGCACGACCTGCCGCCGCGTCCGCCGACATACCGCTGCCGAAGGCGAACGTCGACGAACTGATCGCGCAGTACGACGAAGAGCTGCCGCAGCGCAGCCTGGGCCGCCGCCTCGACCTGGGTGTGAGCATCGTCTGCTTCGTCATCTCGCTCTTCGTGCTCAAGCAGGTGTTCTTCCCCCTGCAGCAGGGCAACCAGTACTACCTCATCTGGTTCCTCGCCCTCGTCCTGCCGCTGGTGTTCATCTGCTACCGGCCCGGTTTCACACGGAAGTCCGCCGACTCCACCCGCGACCACGACAACCCGTCGATCGTCGACTGGATCCTCGTCGTCCTCACGTTCCTCACCTGCGCCTACCCGGTGCTGCCCGTCTTCTCCGGCGGGTTCAACACGTTCCTCAACCGGCAGGGCACGCTCAACTCCCTCGACGTCATCATGGGCGGGATCCTGCTGGTGCTCATCCTCGAGGCGACGAGGCGGACGACCGGTCTCATCCTCCCGCTGTTCTGCGTCTTCTTCTTCGCCTACAGCTACTACGGGGCCTACATCCCCATCGGCTGGCCCGGCTCTCACGCCGGCCAGAACTTCGACCAGATCGTCAACGCCCTCTACAACGACGCCAGTGGCTTCTACGGCATCCCCCTCGACGTCGCCGCCACCTACATCGTCCTCTTCACCATCTACGGCGCAGTCCTCGACAAGACCGGAGCGGCGACCTTCTTCATCGAACTCAGCTTCTCGCTGTTCAAGAAGTCGAAGGCGGCACCGGGGCGCACCGTCGCGCTCTCCGGCTTCCTCCTCGGCACGGTCTCCGGATCGGGAACCGCGACCGCCGTCTCCCTCGGCGCCGTCACCTGGCCCGTGCTCAAGAAGGCCGGCTACCCGAAGGAGAACGCCGGCGGCATGCTCGCAGCCTCCGGCATCGGCGCGATCCTCTCACCACCGACCCTGGGCGCGGCGGCATTCATCATCGCCGAGCTCCTCAACGTCTCCTACGGGATCGTGCTGCTGTGGGCGGTCGTGCCGACCCTGCTCTACTACCTCGGGATCTTCCTCGCCATCGAGATCGACTCCCGCAAGATCGAGGTCGACTACCAGCCGCCGCCTGGTCTGCGGTCCTGGCCGATCCTCAAACGCGGCTTCTACCACTTCATCTCGCTCGGCATCATCGTCGTCTTCCTCGCGATGGGCATGGCCCCGTTCAAAGCGGTCGTCTACGCCTCCCTCGTCGGCATCGGATTCGGGATCATCGAGATCATCATCAGCCGCCTCGGCGAGCCGAAGACGATCCTCGCCTCCATCTGGGACGTCATCTTCTCCGCCCTGTCGACCGGCATCCGCTCGGTTCTGCCGGTCACCAGTGTGTGCGCGGCCGCGGGGATCATCGTCTCGACGATCACGAAGACCGGGCTCGGGCAGGTCATCTCCGACATCCTCATCCGAGGCGCGCAGGCGATCTCCGACAACCCCACCGCCGTCCTCGTCTTCACCTGCATCTTCGCGGCGGTCGCCGTGACGGTCCTCGGCCTGGCGGTGCCCGTGACCGCCTCGTTCATCATCAGCTGGGTGATCGTGGGTCCGGCGCTCATCACCCTCGGCGTCCCCGAGGCGGCCGCCGCGATGTTCATCTTCTACTACGCCGTCCTCTCCGAGGTCTCACCCCCGACCGCGCTGGCCGCGGTCGCTTCCTCGGCGATCACCGGCGGGCGGGTCATCGCGACGATGTGGCAGGCCTGCAAGTACGCGATCCCGGCGTTCCTCGTCCCGCTCGCGTTCACCTTCACCCCCGAAGGGGCGAACCTCGTGGCCCAGGGCGGATTCCTCGGAGCCCTGTGGACCGGAGCGGTCTCCGCCTTCGCCGTCGCCGCACTCGCGGCGGGGGCCGGCGGATGGATCATCCGCCGCGCCGGCTGGCCCGAACGCGTGCTCTGCTTCGTCGCCGCGCTCGCGCTCCTCTACCTGCAGCCGACGTCGATGATGATCGGCTTCGCTGCCCTCGCGCTCGCCGTCGTCGTGCACCTCATCCTGCGGCGCCGATCGGCGGCCCCACCGAAACCGACAGAACCCCACGAGGCCGGGTCCCCGGCCGAGTCGAATTGAGAAAGGGACCAACCCATGAAACGGACGAAGACGTTCACGACCGCGGCGATGGCACTGGCTGCCCTGCTTGCGCTGAGCTCCTGCGGCGGAAAGCGGGAGAACACCCCGGCGGGAGAGGGCGGCGACAGCTGCACCGCGGCCTCCGGGCAGATCACCATCGCGACGGGCAACTCGACCGGCGTGTACTACGTGCTCGGCGGCGGCCTGGCCCAGGTCATCTCCAGCAACACCGAGCTCAAGGCCACCGCGGCCGAGACCGGTGCCTCCGTGCAGAACCTCCAGCAGCTGGCCGGCGG